>DEPP01000074.1:0-11845 GCA_002358835.1 Bacteroidales bacterium UBA3389 | reverse complement strand
GGAGGTTATTCTCTGCTCGGATTGGATTTGACCTGCCAAATATTGGAACAACATATAGAAAAGCGTTTGTATGAGAAGTGTTAGAGGAGTGTTTGCGGCGATTTGCCTTGGGGGATTGTTGTTCGGGTGTTCTCGTTCTTATACTGAGGAGGATTTGAGTCGAATCCAAGAGAGTGAAACAAAACAGGCTGAGCAACAAAGCCGTCAGGAGAAAATGCTTATCGAGACCAATAAGGTGCTTTTGGCAAAAGAGCAGGATAGAATCGCATCCTACATCGAGCGAAGAGGCTGGAAGATGACTCAAAGCGAGGGGGTGTTTGTCGGGATTTTGGAAAAGGGCAACGGAAAGGGATTTGCAAGCGGAGAAACACTCAAAGTGGAGTATGAATGCGAACTTTTGACCGGTGAAAAAGTCCTTTCGAGCAAAGAGGATGGCGATTTGGTATTGCTTGTCGGCAAAGGAGGTGATTGTCCGCTGGCATTGCAAAGAGCAATCGAAAAGATGAGCGATGGTTGCAAGGCAAGGGTAATCGTTCCATACAATCTTGCTTACGGATTGGTGGGAGATGGAAACAAGATTCCCAAAGCCGCAAGTCTGGTATATGAATTGACGGTTTATAAAACAAAGAAATAATTTAACGAAACAAAGATTTGGAAAAAATGAAATCAAGAAATATTTTGGCATTGGCTTTATCGTTCGCAGTGCTTGCTTCGTGTGGTAAAAAGGATGAGGAAAACGGATTTGTAAAGACAGCTTCCGGATATGAGTTTAAGCATTGCGTCGAAAACAAAAACGCACCCAAAGCCAAGGAAGGCGACATTCTTTTGGGTGAATTGGAGATAAGACTCAACGACAGCGTGGTTCTTTCGTCCAATTACGGTTCTCCGGACAGACTTTTCAAAATCGGAAAACCTGTTGCAGGCAGTATGGATGAGTTTTTGTTGAATATGCACATCGGAGATTCGGCAGTGATGAAAGCTCCTGCAGACAGCGTGGCTCAATACATAGGAGGATTGGTTGCAAAGCCCGGAGATGTGATTTGGTTCTATTTGTCGATTCATCAAATCATTTCTCAACGTGAGCTGAGTGAGCATGAAAGAGAAGTGAAGGAACGTTTTGCGGCTGAGGATTCTGTTTTGAGCGACTTTGTTGCAAGAAAGTATCCCAATGCAAAGAAGATGGAGAGCGGGCTGTATGTGATTAACGCCACCAAAACCGAAGGAGTAAAGGCTGAGTTCGGAAAGACGGTGAGTGTTTTCTATTCGGTGAGCGACACAACGGGCAAAATGTATGATACAAATATGAAATCGGCAGCCAAAAAAGGCGGTATATTCAATCCGAATCAACGTTACGATGCCTTTGAGTTCGTTTTGGGTGACGATGGCTTGATTGCAGGTTGGACAGAAGGCGTAAGCTATATGCGAAAAGGTGAAAAGAGCTTGGTTTTATTACCTTCATACTTGGCATACGGCGAAGCAGGTTACGGACCTATCACTCCCTATATGCCGCTTTTGTTCGAATTGGAATTGGTCGATGTAAAATAATCATTGGATTTTGAAACAAATAATAACGAATAGGATATGAAAAAAATGGTATTTTTGTTGATGTGCTTTGTAAGCGTATCGGCATTTTCTCAAATCAAAGACGGCTTCACTAAGTCAGAAAACGGTGTTTTTTATAAGGTTGAAAAGGCTAATCCGAATGGAAGAGCAGTCAAACAAGGTGATATTGTGGTTTGCAATTACAGTGCTTCGTACGGAGATTCTTTGGTGTTCTCAAACTTCAATCAAGAACCGATTCCGACATTTGCCGTTTCAGATCAAAGCAGAGCCTTCAAGGGTGATATGATTGACGGATTGCAGTTGATGAAAGAAGGAGAAACTTATTCTTTTGCTTTTCCTTATGATTCTTTGGCAAAGATGCAGAAACTGCCTGCTTTCTTCAAAAAAGGTGATTTCGGGTATTATACGGTTGCAATCTCAAAGCTTATGACTCAAGAAGAGTTTCAAGCAGAGCAAGAGCGAATGATTGCAGAGCAAAAAAGGATTTCAGACAGTCTTCAGGCGATTGAAATGCAGGTATTGGTCGATTATGTTCGCAATAACGGATTCAGCGACATTGCAACCAACGGCGTGTACTACAAATCGACGCAGCAGGGCAATGGAACAAAGCCTGCACAGGACAAAAAAGTGAAGGTGCATTATGTAGGTAAGTTTTTGGACGGCAGAGTGTTTGATACATCGGTTGAAAGCGTTGCAAAAGAGAGCGGAAAGTATGATGCGATGCGTAAATATGAGCCTTTGGAATTCACAATCGGCAAAAGACAGATGATACCCGGCTTTGAGGAGGCTGTAAAGATGATGTCTGAGGGCGAAAAAGGCGTTGTGGTTATCCCTTCAAGGCTTGCATACGGAGCAAGACAAAGAGGTGAAATTCCACCTTTTTCAACCCTTATCTTCGAATTGGAATTGGTGGAAATAGAAAAGTAGCAGACGGATTATTTATTTTTGAATCATGAATTTGAAATTAAGTAAACCCTTGGTGGTTTTTGATTTGGAGACAACGGGACTTGTAATCGGTCAGGCTCATATTGTAGAGATGTCGATGATTAAGGTCAATCCCGACGGCAGTGAGCAAGAATGGACTTTCAGATTAAATCCTACGGTGCATATTCCCGAAGAAACAACTGCAATTCACGGAATCAGCGATGAGGATGTGAAGGATTGTCCGACTTTTGCCGAACAGGCACGAAAGATTGCTGCGTTTATCGGCAATGCGGATTTGTGCGGATACAACTCAAACAAGTTTGATGTGCCTTTGTTGGTTGAAGAGTTTCTCAGAACCGATGTAGAGTTTTCTCTTCACAACCGTCGCTTTATCGATGTGCAGAATATCTTTCACAAAATGGAGTCGAGAACGCTTTCGGGTGCGGTTAAGTTCTATTTGAACAAGAATCTGGAAGATGCACACACTGCAAATGCCGACACAAGAGCAACTCTCGAAGTCTTAAAAGCTCAATTGGACAAATACGATGGAGTAGAATACAAAGATTCTGAGGGAAATGTTTCGGTGCCTGTTGTGAACGATATGCAGGCTCTTGCAGACTTTACCAACGTTCACAGATGGGCTGATTTGGCAGGGCATTTGATTTACGACAAACAAGGCAGGGTGTGTCTTAATTTCGGAAAACACAAAGGCAAAGCACTCGAAGAGGTGTTCAAAATCGAACCAAATTATTTTGAATGGATGATGCGAAGCGAGTTTCCTTTGAGTACCAAACGTATTGTAAGCGAAATAAGACTTCGAAGTATTTAATGATATGAAAATAGCAGGTATTTATTCTGATCGAGCGTTCATAAAGAGCGACAATGCAGTGCTTTCCGGCGGAGAATCGTTCTATTGTCCCGAAGGATGTGAGAATGGCGGAGTGGAATTGCGTTGGGGTATTGCCGCAAAGATAAATCATGTCTGCAAAAGCGTACCTGCAAAGCATGCGGGCAGGTTTTATGAAGATATTTGCTTTGCTTTCGACTTTGCTTTGAAGGATAAATCGAACGGTGCTTTTGCATACGCTTTCGATTATTCGTTTGCCCTCGGAGAGTGGAAAAAGAAGGATGATGAAACGTTTATTGGGGCGACTGTTTCGTTGAATAAGGGCGATGAAAATTTGGATTGTTTGGATGAAGCCTTACTTGAATTGAATGGTGTTATCGAACGTATTTCCAAAACGATAAGTCTGAAAGTAGGAGATGTTATCTTCTTGCCTTTGGACAAAGATGCAAAGAGTGTGGAAATGGAAAAGGTGTTCGAAGTCTTTGCAGGCGATGAGTGTTTGATTAGTTGCGAAATTAAATAACAGAAAAAGCGTTAAGCGTTTATGTTAAAGAGTTTGAAAATCGAGAATTACGTTCTGATACGCAAAGAAGAATTGTTGTTTGACAAAGGTTTCGGAGTGATTTGTGGTCAGACGGGAGCAGGAAAGAGTGTAATATTGCAGGCATTGGGGCTTTTGCTTGGTCGTCGTGCCGAAAAAGAGGTGTTGTTCGATAAGGAAAAGAAGTGTGTTTGCGAGGCTGTTTTCTTACTTCAAGATTCATATCGTAATTTCTTTGATGAGAATGATTTGGATTATGAATCGGAGACTGTGTTTCGTAGAGAAATTCTACCAAGTGGCAAATCTCGTGCATTCATAAACGATACTCCTGTATCTTTGTCGGTGATGAAGGAATTGTCCGAAAGAATCATCGATATACATTCTCAACACAATACGCTGATGCTTAACGATAAGCGTTTTCAAATAGATACTCTCGATGCCTTTTTGCAATCCACGGAAATCATTGAACGTTATGCTTTGCTTTTTTCCGAATACAAGGCTTGCGTTTCAAGACTGCAAGAGATTGAACAGGAATTGGATAGTCTGAAAAAAGAAAACTCTTACACTACATACGTCTTTGAAGAATTGCAGCAGGCAAAGCTTAAAGCAGATGAGCAAGAGGAGCTTGAAAAACAATTGGAGCTTATGGAGGCTTCGGAAGAAATCGGAGAGGGAATTTCATCTTGTCTTACTCTCTTTGAATCTGAGGATTATCCTTCAATACTTACAAATCTGCTTCAAGTGAAAAATATACTCGAAAAGGTCTCTCGTTCTTCTGAAAAGATGAATGAGTTGTGTCAAAGAGTCGATTCGGCATTGATTGAACTGAGAGATGTCGAAGCAGAATTACAAGGCTTCGGAGAGAATTTGAACTTCGATTCGGCAACAATGCTTGCGGTGAAAGAGCGTTTGGATTTGATTTATTCGCTTGAACGTAAACATAATGTGCAATCGGTGGGTGAACTTTTGAGTTTGCAATCGGAGTTTTCGAAACAGATTTCGGGTGAAGAGGAATTGGAAGAGGAAAAACTGTCTTTAAGTAAGAAAAAAGAGGAATCGGAAAAGGTGCTTCGAATTCTTGCAGATGATATTTTCAAGGAAAGATTGCAAGCCGCAAAGTGGTTGGAAGAACAAACAAGCGTGCTTTTGTCCTTGCTTGGAATGCAGGGTGCGGAGCTTAAAATAAATGTTACGCAAGTTGCTGACTTGGATAAAGATGCTTCTTGCAAGATAGAGTATTTGTTTAATGCGAATAAAGGCAAGGATTCTTCGCTCAGAGTGATTGACAAAGTGGCTTCGGGTGGTGAACTTTCGCGTCTTATGTTGGCATTGAAGACTCTTTTGAGCGAAAGGCGAAGTCTGCCTACGATTGTATTTGATGAAATCGACAGCGGCATATCGGGAGAAACTGCATCGAAGGTTGCTCGACTTATGTGGAGGATAGGACAAAATACTCAGGTGCTTGCAATCACCCATTTGCCACAAACGGCGGCTATGGCAGACTATCAGTTCAAGGTCTGCAAGAGTGAGCAGGACGGAGAGACGCAAAGCAGTGTCAAGTTGCTCGATATGCAGGAGCGAAAAGTGGAAATAGCCCGTTTGCTTTCCTCTGGAGAACCTTCGGAGGCGGCTTTGGCAAATGCAGACGAACTTTTGCAAAATAGAGGCTTGTAAATACAATAATTTTCTCGCTTTCGGGTTAAACCAATACAGAGTGTGGTCGAACCGATTATCGAAAGAAGAATATATTTCGTTGTTCCGGGTCGTAAATCTGAAAAATTTAGTATCTTTGTACTTTGAAACATTGTGTTTATGGAAAGTCTTAAAAACACCAAAAATTATTGCATCATAATGGCAGGAGGAATCGGCAGCAGGTTTTGGCCTATGTCGAGAGTGAGAAAGCCGAAACAGTTCATCGATGTTTTGGGAACGGGAGAGACTTTGTTGCAAGCTACTTTCAGAAGGGCAAAACAAATCTGTCCTGTCGAAAATATATATATCGTAACTTCGAAACTATATAGCGATATGGTGTCGGAAGATCTTGCCGATTGTCATAAGGAGAATATCTTATGCGAACCGGTGAGAAGAAATACAGCTCCTTGTATCGCATACGCAATGTGCAGAATCAAACAGAGGTGTAAAGACGCTCTTGTTTTGGTTATGCCGAGCGATCACTTCATTATGGATGAGGAAAACTTCAACGAACAAATCCATAAGGGCTTTGCATTTGCCGAAAAGGAAAAAGTGCTGATTTGTTTAGGTATCAAGGCCTCTTATCCTAATACCGGTTACGGTTATATTCAGTATCTGAGCGAAAAAACTGCAAAAGACGATAACGGAATAAGAAAAGTGAAACTCTTTACCGAAAAACCTGCTTACGAAATGGCGTGCCGATTTGTCGAAAGCGGAGATTTCTTGTGGAATGCAGGCATTTTCATCTGGTCGGCTGAAGCAATAGGTGAGGCGTTCGCAAAATTCTTGCCCGAAATCAATGATGCCTTGTCTCAAGGTGAGCAGATATGGAACACAGAGGAAGAAGAGGAGTTTATAGAAAAAGCATACTCGGTCTGTCCTTCGATTTCGATTGACTACGGTGTTATGGAGAAAGCGGAGAATGTTTATGTCATCAAGTCGGATTTTGGTTGGAGCGATGTCGGAACTTGGGGTGCGTTGTATGATGTTTTGCCTAAGGACGATAATGGCAACAGTGTAACCGGCAAAAACGTAATGCTTTACGACTGTAAGGACTGTATGATAAACGTTCCCAAAGATAAATTGTTGGTTCTTCAAGGTTTGGAGGATTATATGGTGATTGAAAGCGATGGAGTCTTGATGATGTGTCGCAGGGGTGAAGAGCAAAGAATCAAACAGTTTATCACAGATGTTGAAGTCGAAATGGGCAGTGATTATATTTAATTCAGGAAAAAACAATAGCAAAAATGAAAGATATAAAACGAATAGAACTCAGAGAGCTTTTCAAGCAAGGAGTTGCCGAAAGCATGATTGACAGTGAAATCTGCGTAAAAGGTTGGGTGAAAACCAAAAGAGGAAACAAGAATGTCTCTTTTATAGCACTCAATGACGGAGGTTGCATTCAGAATTTGCAAATAGTGGCAGAGGCATCTGCGTTTGATGAAGAACTTATCAAGAAGATAACAACGGGAGCTTGCTTGAGAGTGAACGGATTGCTTGTTGCATCACAAGGAAAAGGTCAAAGCGTAGAGGTGCAAGCAAGAGAGATTGAAATATATGGCGAAGCAGATGTAAATACTTACCCGCTTCAGAAAAAAGGACACAGCTTGGAGTTTTTGAGAGACATAGCTCATTTGCGTCCGAGAACGAATACGTTTTCTGCTGTGTTCAGAGTGAGACACGCAATGGCGTTTGCAATTCACAAATACTTTAACGATCGTGGCTTTTTCTATTGGCATTCTCCTCTTATCACGGCTTCAGACTGCGAGGGTGCGGGAGAGATGTTCCAAGTAACGACTTTGGATTTGGAAAACCTGCCTAAGAACGAAGAAGGCAAGATAGACTACACTCAAGACTTCTATGGAAAGCACACATCTTTGACTGTATCGGGTCAATTGGAGGGAGAGCTTGGTGCGACAAGTCTTGGAAAGATTTACACCTTCGGACCGACATTCCGTGCCGAAAATTCAAACACACCAAGACACTTATCAGAGTTTTGGATGATTGAACCCGAGATGGCATTCTTCGAAATAGAGGACAATATGGACCTTGCAGAAGACTTTATCAAATATTTGGTACGTTATGCTTTGGAAAACTGCAAAGGCGATTTGGATTTCCTTGCACAGATGTATGACAACGAATTATTGGATCGTTTGAAATTCGTTATCGAACACGATTTCGTTCGTTTGACTTACACAGAGGCAATCGAGATATTGGAAAAAGCAGATGCCAAATTCGAATATCCTGTTTATTGGGGAGTGGATCTGCAAAGCGAACACGAAAGATATTTGGTTGAAAAGCACTTCAAATCACCTGTTATCTTAACCGACTATCCTAAGGCAATAAAGGCGTTCTATATGAAGCAAAACGATGATGGCAAGACGGTGAGAGGAATGGACGTTTTGTTCCCTGTAATCGGTGAAATCATAGGTGGTTCTCAACGTGAGGAAGACATAGACAAACTATTGGAAAGAATGGCGGAAGTAGGCATAGAGGCAAAAGATATGCAGTGGTATTTGGATACACGTCGCTTCGGTTCGGCTCCGCATTCAGGCTTCGGGTTGGGATTTGAGCGTCTTTTGTTGTTCGTAACCGGCATGAGCAACATCAGAGACGTGATTCCGTTCCCACGTTTCCCTAAAAACGCAAATTACTAACAAAAATCGTCGTCGTGGCTCTCAAACAAGGGAACTATCAAATACAGAAACAGCGTCTTTCTCCTTTACAAAGGCTCGGCAGTGAGTTGTTGGAGATTCCGCTTTCGGAGTTAGATGCGAGGATTGAGCTGGAACAGGAGCAGAACCCTTACCTTGAGCAGAGGCTTGAAGCATTGGAAGAACCTCAAAAGTTGGAAACAACCGAACAAGAGGGAAGAAGAATTCATAAAGGCGAATTTTTGGACTATTGGTTTCAAGATGACGGCGAACAGATTTACAGAGTATCAAAACAAGATGATAATACGGAAAAAGAGTTTAACCGCTCTTTTTCCGTTTCTTTGGCAGAAGACCTGCTGCAACAACTTCAATTGAGCCGAATCAAAGAAAGAGATTACCAAATAGGCGAATTAATCATAGGAAACCTTGACTCAAACGGCTATCTTCAAAGAAGTGTAGAGGCTATTTGCGATGATTATTTTTTCGAACATAATGTCGATTTGAAAAAAGAAGAAGTCGAAAAAGTGTTGGCTTTGATTCGTTCGTTCGAACCGGCAGGCATAGCAGCGGTTGATTTGCAGGATTGTCTGATGTTGCAAATCAACAGAATGAGCTCCGAGAATCCGGATACAATGCTGGCAAAACGGGTGATAAAAGACTATTGGAACAGTTTTGTTCATAAACAATACGATTTTATTATCAAGCGTCTTGAAGTCGATAGTGAAACTTTCGAGCGTGTATTAAAAATCATACAAAGTCTTAACCCATATCCCGGCTGCGGAGAAGAAAATGAAATTGAAAATTCTTACATCCTTCCCGATTTCATAGTATGGTATGCCGACAAAGAGGTGAAATTCAGCCTCAACAAGCAGTATAAGCGTAACCTTAGCGTAAATGCCGACGGCATTCGTATGTTGGCGGATTTGGAAAAAAAGGAACATAGAGATGAAAAGACGATACAGTTTTTGAAAGAGAAAATCGAAAAAGCCGGTCTTTTTATCGAAGCGTTCAAAAAACGAGAAGAAACCCTCAATACCATAATGCAGGCTATCATAAGTTTGCAATACGATTATTTTGTTGCAGGCGAGAAAAGCAAATTCAAACCTCTCAAATACGAAGACATAAAAAAAATCACAGGATTTACGGAAAGCACAATTTCGAGAATGGTTAACAAGAAGTATGCACAGACTCATTTCGGTACATTCAAGTTGAAAGATTTTTTTTCATACACTCTGATCAATGCTCAAGGGCAGGAAGTTTCCTCAACCGCCGTCAGAGAACATTTGTTTGAGATAGTGGAAAAGGAAGACAAAAAAAGTCCTATGACCGATGAGGAATTGGCTGCATTGCTTTGCGAACAAGGTTTTACGATTTCGCGTCGTACCGTAGCCAAATACAGAGATCGATTAGGCATTCCACCCGCTTCCAAAAGAAAACAAAGACTATAAACAATCAATGGAAGAAAAACCAACAACCGATTTTACTTACAAACTCTCCAAAGCAATAAGCCGGGTGTTTCATCCTATCATCATGCCGATGTATGGCTTTATATTTTTGGCATATCTTTCATCTGCAACACCGATTGCCTATTCTATGCAGTTTGGTTTTCAACTCCTTTTGGGATTGTTTCTTTTGATATGTCTTATTCCTTCGCTTGCAATCTATCTTTTGTACCTTGAAAAACACATAAGCTCACTTTCTTTGACCGAACGCAAAGAGCGAAACAAACCCTATTTGATTCTTTTGATTGTTTCTTTCTCTCTGCTGTATTTTTTCGGAAAAGCACTTCCCATGATTTTCTTCTATCAACTTTGTATGATACATTTTCTATGTGTTTTACAGGCTTTTATCATAAATTTCTTTACCAAAATCAGTGCCCATGCGATGGGATGCGGTGCAATGAGCGTATTTCTTTTTGCTGTCAATATCTATACCGATACATCTTGCTTTTGGCTCTTTGTTTTAAGCATTCTCATATCAGGATTGGTCTGTTCGGCACGCTTGAAATTGAATGCACACAATAATTTTCAAGTAACATTGGGCTTTATTTTGGGAATTTGTACTACTTTTGCAGTGTTTTTTACGGGATTGTTGTAAATGGACGTTTATCTGAAAAGAACATATATTCTATTCGCAATATTTTTGTTTCAAACCTTGACTGCGGTTTCTCAAAGTTCGGCTCCGCAGCAAGATGATTTGCGTTCACAAAATCGTCGCTTTGCCGATTCGCTTTATGCCGTGCATTCTGGCAAGGCAAACAAAGAGACAAATCCTAAAACCGATAAAATAGACACAGCAGGTGTGATGGCAAGCAAAAGCAACATCGCACGAAAATTCATAAGCAACAATCGAGAAATTCCCTCTGCCACATTCTATCAAAACACTTGGTACAACGAACGGGTGAAAGTGCCAGATTTTTCGTTCAAACAAATACCCGACGAGATTGTTCTTCGATTGATAGATCCCGGAAAGGGACAACATTTTTGCTTTCCGATAAAAAAACGTAAGAGTTCTTCATATGGTTGGCGTTGGGGCAGACCTCATTCGGGCATAGACATAGCTTTGAACACGGGAGACAAGATCTATGCCGCCTTTGACGGAGTTGTGCGTATGGCAAAGTACAATGGCGGTTATGGAAACTGTGTCGTTATTCGTCATTACAACAATCTGGAAACGCTTTACGGACATCTTTCGAAGATAAAGGTGAAAGTAGGAGAGAAAGTCAAGGCAGGAGATGTCATAGGCTTGGGTGGCAGTACCGGACACTCGACCGGTCCGCATCTTCACTTTGAATGTCGTTTGCTTTATGCGTGTTTCGATCCAGAATGGATATTTGACTTGGAGACATACAACATAAAAACATCCTTCATAAGGATAGACAAGAGCTATTTCGGAGTTGAATCGTCCGAAAAGGCGGCTAACCGAAAAGATCGTAAGAGTCGTTTGTCCAAAGTCGATGTATGCTTCGATGGAAAGCCGTATGTCAAAACTTCGACTTTGATTGCAGAGGAGAGAAAGCAGATTAAGGCAGGCAAAATTCCGCAATATTCCACAATTACTCGTACTCAGCCATCTGCAAACAAATATATAATGGCAAAAAAAGGCGATAAAATGACCGAGATCGCAAAACGCTACAATATGACTGCAAAACAACTCAAAGAACTCAACCCCGAAATAACATCAAATACGATAAAAAAAGAAACTAAAATAAGAATTAAGTAAATGTCATCTACATTAAAAAATTTGTCGTCCTACAATCCGGACGATGTGCCCTCGGGCGAGAAAGGTATATTCGGAATCGTAGTATCCGAATGGAACAAAGAGATTACGGACAGCTTATTGGAAGGAGCTGTTGAAACGCTTTTGCAACACGGAGTTGATGAAAAAGACATCTATATCCGTCATGTGCCCGGCAGTTTTGAACTACCGTTTGGAGCCTCCACGCTATTGGAAAAGAAAAAGTTTGATGCGGTTATCTGTCTTGGCTGTGTGATTCAAGGAGAGACCAGACACTTCGATTTTATCTGTCAAGCGGTTGCTCAAGGCATAATGCAGGTAAGTTTGAAAGAAGAAATACCTGTCATTTTCGGAGTTTTGACAGGTATTTCTTCTTTCAAACTTACC
>DEPP01000129.1:1241-2578 GCA_002358835.1 Bacteroidales bacterium UBA3389 | reverse complement strand
TCTGCTTTCCATCAATTGCAGAAGCTCCATCAGGAATTCCGCGAATCCGGTCCTGTAGCCAAGGAACAACGCGATGAGATTTGGAACCGATTCAAAGCGGCATCGACCATCGTTAACCGCCGTCACCAGCAACATTTCGAAGGAATCAAGGAAAAGGAACAAAGAAACTTGGATGAAAAGACGGTTATCTGTGAAATCGTAGAAGCAATGGAATATGACAAGCTTGTTACATTCCAGGACTGGCATGACAAGACCGAAGAAATTCTGGCCTTGCAAACCAAATGGAAGACCATCGGCTTTGCTCCGCAAAAGATGAACACTAAAATATTCGAACGCTTCCGCACCGCTTGTGATGATTTCTTCAAGCGCAAGGCAGACCACTTCAAGTCGTTGAAAGGCAACATGAACGACAACTTGGAAAAGAAGAAGCAAATGTGCGAACAAGCCGAAGCGTTGAAAGACAGTACCGACTGGAAAAATACAGCAGATACCTTAACCAAGCTACAAAAGGAATGGAAGGAAATAGGCCCTGTAGCCAAGAAGCATTCAGAAACCATCTGGAAGCGATTTGTTGGTGCATGCGACTATTTCTTCGAACAGAAGGCAAAAGCAGAATCGGCTCACCGCTCTGTCGAATTGGTCAACTTGGACAAGAAGAAGGCCATCATTGAGAAATTGGAAGCTATCAATAAGGAAGAGAACCCTTCTGAAAAGAACGGAAACACGATTCGTGAATTGATGAAGGAATGGAACAACGTCGGTCACGTTCCTTTCAAGGAAAAGGACAAGATCTACAAAAAATATCATGCCCTTGTAGACGCTCTGTTCAGCAAGTTGAATATGTCCATTTCCAAGAAAAAGCTCAGCAACTTCAAAGCTGGCCTTAACAAGGAAGTAAACATCCACCGTGAACGCGAAAGACTGGTTCGTGCTTACGAAAACATGAAGAACGAAATCAAGACCTATGAAAACAACATCGGTTTCTTGACCAGCTCATCAAAGAAGGGCAACAACCTTGTGACTGAAATGAACCGCAAGATTGAAAAGTTGAAAGCTGAATTGAACTTGATTACCCAAAAGATTGCAGCTATCGACGAATCTAAAAAAGAATAAGACGTAGCTCAACGCTACCGACCATAAAAAAAAGAGTCCGTATTCCTCCGATGGGGATATACGGACTCTTTTCTTATATATAATAAGGTATATTTTCGAAAGAAGACATAAAAAAAAAGCATTAGACGAATCTAATGCTTTTCAGTTGGACTACCAGGACTCGAACCTGGAAAAACAGGACCAGAATCTGTTGTGTTACCATTACACCATAGTCCAATCTTTCA
>DEPP01000129.1:0-1216 GCA_002358835.1 Bacteroidales bacterium UBA3389 | reverse complement strand
AACCACCCGTTCCGTTTTTGACGATGCAAAGATACTGCTTTTTTATTACACACCAAACTTTTTCTATATTTTTTTTGCTTTAAACTTGATTTTTTCTTCAAGGAGCACTAAAAAAACAAAAAGACATGCAGATTTCACCTCCATTTTTTCATTCATACAACAAAACCAAGTATCTTTGCACTTTGTTTTTATCAAATAAAAACCTAATTTATCTCAGCAGAAATAAAAACAAGAATGAACGAAACAAAAAGATTAGTAAATAAAATCATAGAAGGTATCCAAGAAAAGAAAGGCCAAAAAATCATCGTAGCGGATTTGACCGAAATAGAAGATACCATATGCAAGTACTTTGTTATCTGTCAAGGTAACTCACCTAGCCAAATATCTGTCATCGCCGACTCTGTATGGGAATACGCCTTTATGGTAGAAGATAACAAACCATTGGCCATCGACGGACTTCGCAATGCCCAATGGGTAGCCATGGACTACAGCGATGTCCTAGTACATATATTCTTACCAGAAGCCCGAGAATTCTACAACTTGGAGAATCTATGGGCAGATGCCAAATTAACGACCATTCCAGACATTGACTAAATCTATTCAGAAACATGAGTGAAACATCAAACAATAAGCCGAAGAACAATATGCCACGCTTCAATCTAAGCTGGCTATATATGCTCATAGCAATGACCATCGCTTATTTATACTTTACAAGCGATGAGAACGTAGGAGTAAACAAAAATTTGACATATACGGAGTTCAAGAATATGGTCAATCAAGGGTATGCCAATAAAATCATTGCATACAACGACAATTCTGTAGAAATGTATATCAAGCCGGAATATGTCAAGGAAGTATTCAAGGACGATTATAAAAAAGTAGGAAGAAATCCGGCTATGCATGTCGAGGTCGGTTCCATGGAAGCCTTGGACAGCTTTTTGGAAAAGGCACAGGAAGAAGGACATTTCACCGGCGAAATCAGCTATGAAAAGAAATCCGACATGTTCGGAACTATTTTCTGGAACATCGCTCCTATCTTTTTCATCGTTGCCATCTGGATGTTCATCATGCGCCGGATGGGAGGTGGAGGAGCAGGCGGAATGAATCCATTTTCAGTCGGAAAGAGCAAAGCGCAAGTTTACGAAAAAGGAGACAACACCAACCGGATAACATTCAAGGATGTAGCCGGTCAAGAAAGTGCCAAACAAGAAATCCA
>DEPP01000041.1 GCA_002358835.1 Bacteroidales bacterium UBA3389 | reverse complement strand
AATGAAACAAAGAAACAATCCGACGAAACAAAGAAAGAAAAAACTAAAACGAAGAAATAAAAAACGCAACGGCTGTTTCCATAAACCGAAAACAGCCGTTGCGTCTTTTTATCTTTGATAAATCTATTCCGAAACGGGATTTGAGAGAGTATCTTTCTCTTTTATCACATATATATCCTCGTTTTCTTTTTTCATCATATACTTTTCTCTGCCGAATTTCTCAAGTGTTTTGATGTCTTTTTGCAATTCCAAAATTCTTAAGCTGTCCGACTTTATTTCTTGTTTGATGACATCTCTTCTATCTTCCAATTCGTGCAATTGCTTCCTCAATTTGTTATGATAAATGATGTTATAACCCGGAGTAAATAAGATAAGGACTGCGAAAACCAAAGTCGCAATCAAATACTTGTTCTTTATGATTTTGAAAAACCTCGTTTGCTTAAATTCGGAGAACTTCATAACTTATATAATCTTCTTATCGTACAAATCAATCAAAGTCTCACCGTTTGTAAGCCAATAAGTATTCAAACCAACCTTAGATGCACCCTCCAAATGTTGCTTGCTGTCATCTATAAACAAAGTCTCCTCGGCTTCAATCCCAGCTTGCTCCAACACATATTTGAAACTCTCGGGATGAGGTTTGCGATGATGAATTTCATTTGAGAAAAACGCCTTGTCGAATACGCAATTGAACAAATCAAAACCAAGCTGGCGTTCAAATTCTTTTTTGAGATATTCGATGTGAAGCACGTTTGTATTCGAGAAAAGGAAGAGTCGATACTTCAACTTCAAAACACCCAATAGCTGAATAACGTCTCGAGGAATTTCAAGTATCATCGAAAACCATGCCTTGTCGATTTGCTCATCCGAAAGCTCCTTCCCGACCAATTTTCTCACGCCATCTCTGAATTCTTCCGCAGAACACTTTCCTTCTTCGAACAAATCGATTATCTCAACCTGCTTTGCCTGAGTGTAAACCTTGTCAAAATTCTCTATTCCGTAGGATTTGAACGTCTCAATCACTCTTTGGTAGCTCACATCCAAAATTACGCCACCCATATCCAACAATAAATTCTTTATCATGCCTTTTTCTCTGTTTTTATTCTTCGTTTTTTCTGTAATGATTCCAGCCCTGAGCCTTCAAAGCAATGGTCGTGTTCTGCGGAGTCACCAAATTGCAACCCATAGACTTGTCTGTGATATGTCCGATTATGTGAATATTTTCGTTATCCTTTACCTTGTCATAATCCTCCTGAGATATGGTAAACAACAACTCATAATCCTCACCGCCATTCAAAGCACCCGTGTCGGCAAGTATCTTAAACTCCTCATAAACCTTTGAAGTCCTGTAATCGATCGGCAATCTGTCGATATAAATCTCACATCCCACATCCGATTGCTTGCAGATATGTAACATTTCCGAAGCAAGACCGTCCGAGATATCAATCATCGAAGTCGGTACAATAGCGTTTTGTTCCAAAAAGTCAATCGTTCTCTTGCCCGCCTCGGGTTTTAGTTGTCGTCCCACAACGTATTCGTATTCTTGAAGTTCAGGTTGCATTTTCGGATTGGCTAACCATGCCGCCTTTTCCCTTTGCAAAACCAACAAACCTGCGTATGCCGCACCCAAATCACCGCTTACGCAAATCAAATCATGCACCTTTGCACCGCTTCTTTTGACAACCTTTTCTTTTTCGGCATCTCCGATAACTGTAATGGAGATAAACATTCCTCCCTTGCTGCTTGTCGTATCTCCACCAACCAAATCCACACCGTATTTCTCACATGCCAACCTCATACCTGCGTATAACTCCTCCAAAGCCTCGACAGAGTAACGGTTACTGACGGCTAAAGACACCACAATCTGACGTGGACGTCCGTTCATTGCGTAAATGTCCGAGAAATTCACCACACAAGCCTTGTAACCCAAGTGTTTGAGCGGCGTATATACCATATCGAAATGCACACCTTCGGCTAAAGCATCGGTAGAAACCAAAACCGTTTTATCACCATAACACATACAAGCCGCATCATCTCCGATCATCATCAGCGTGCTTTCGTTTCTAATCTCACATTCAGGATTCAGCCTGTCGATCAAGCCGAATTCGCCCAATTCTTCCAATTCCGTACGTTCGCTCATTACATAATAAATTTGTGTTTGCAAAGATAGTGAAAATCCTAAAGCCGTTTCACTAATCCCTAAAAAGTTTCCATATTCTCTAAATCAACGAAAAAAAGTCGGAGAGTCAGTATCAAAAAAAATCCACAACTTGATAATCCGATTATCACAGCGTGATAGTACCATTATCACTTGCTGATAATCGGATTATCACTTATCGGAGAAATTACAAGAGCAAGTTAAAGCATTCGGAAATCTTACTTGCAATGAGCTATGAGCGGTGAGAAACGAGCCGAAAGTTGCTTAAAAAATCCTCAAAGCTCGTTGCTCACCGCCCAAAGCCCAAAGCTCAAAGCCAAAGATTAGGAGCGAAATTTAAGTTGCAGGAGAAAAACAAATGAAACCAAATCTCGTTATAAGAGAGTGCGAAATGCGAAAGATGAATCAAAGCCGATTTGTTGTCAAATCAAGATATTGCAGTCAAATGCAGAGTGTTTTCAGATTTTATTTGTAATTTCGCAGATAGAAATAATATATTGTATAACACAAAATATAAAAATCATGAGAAGAAATATTGTTGCCGGTAATTGGAAATCAAACATGACATTCAGCGAAGCTGACGAATTGATAAACGACATAGCAGAAGGATTGAGAGAATTTGATAATACTGATGTCGATGTGGTGGTTTGCCCTCCTTTTCCTTATTTGGAATTGATCGGAGATGCGGCAGAAGATGTTGAATTCTTTGTCGGAGCACAAAATGTTTCAAAATTCGATAACGGAGCCTACACAGGAGAGGTTTCTGCTCTTATGTTGCAATCCATGAATATGGACTATTGTATAGTAGGACACAGCGAAAGACGCAAATACTTCTTTGAAACAAATCAAGATGTTGCCGAAAAGGTTAATAAATTGTTAAGCGTTGAGATTACTCCTATTGTGTGTGTGGGAGAGGTGTTGGAAGATCGTGAAAACGGTTCTTACTTTGATGTTATCCGTACTCAGGTTTCCGAAGGTCTATTCCATCTTAGTGCGGAACAAATCGTTAAAACCGTTATTGCTTACGAGCCTGTTTGGGCAATAGGTACAGGAAAGACTGCAACAAAAGAGCAAGCTCAAGAAATACATGCTTTCATCAGAGCGATGTTGGCTGAAAAATATTCTGACGATGTTGCACAAGAAATATCTATACTTTACGGAGGAAGCTGTAATGCAAAGAATGCAAAAGATTTGTTCGCACAACAAGATGTCGATGGCGGACTTATAGGTGGAGCAGCTTTGAAAGCAAATGACTTTATCGAAATAGCACGTAGCTTCTAACATTGTTATGAATTACATAAAATTGAATGTACGTTTGTCTGTCAACGAAAAGTGGACAGAAAGCGATGCTTGGATAGCAGATATTTTCAAAGATGCTTTGATAGCTTGCGGTTATGATAGTTTTTCTGACAATAATGAAGGATTTGAAGCTTATTGTCCTGAAGAATGTTTTGCGTTAGAACAAGTAAAAGCAATTGCCGAAAATGAATTTGGCTTTGTTGAAGATTTGAAAATAGAATACGATACGGAAGAAATAGAACAGAAGGATTGGAATGCCGAATGGGAAAAGAACTATCCTTCTGTTCTTTTTCCCGGCTTTTGTGTTGTTCGTCCTCCTTTCAATCCTTTGGAGGATGAGGTTAAATATGATATTATCATAGAGCCGAAAATGTCTTTCGGAACGGCACATCATCAAACCACATCTTTAATAATCGATTTTCTTTCTTGCGAGCAGGTTGCAGGAAAGCGTCTTATGGATATGGGATGCGGTACGGGCGTGTTGGCAATCTTGGCTGCAAAGATGGGAGCTGTCGATTGCGTAGCTGTTGATAACGATAGCTGGGCTGCGGAGAATGCAAAAGAGAACGTAATCCGCAACGGAGTGGATGTCGATGTGTTTTTGGGGGATTCATCTTTGCTTAGGGGAGATGAAAACTACGAGATTTTTATCGCAAACATAAATCGCAACATCTTATTGGATAATATGGAAATATATTCCAGGAGTATAAAGAGTGGTGGAGTTTTATTCCTTAGCGGATTCTACGAAAACGATATTCCTATTCTTGAAAACAAATGTGCGGAACTTGGATTTGTCCTTTCTGAATCAAGAACAAAGGACAATTGGGCTGCAATGCGGTTGGTAAAAACAAAATAGTAAATATGAGAAAGATAGTTTGGGTGTTTTTTTGTTGTGTGTTCTTGTTCGGAATATTTGATTCGAATGCACAAAGGTTTAAGGGCTTTAGCGGAAGCCCCGATACCTATATGGATGAACTTAATGAAATGATTTTTTCTGACGTTAACCTAAAAGGAGACAAGAAAAAAGAATATGAAGTTCTTCTTGAGCAATACCGACAAGCGTGGAATAATTTCAACATACAGCATCGTAAAGACATAGTCAAGCTATCCCAACAGATGTTCAAAAAGAACGCAAGAGCAAGAAGCGGTTTTTTTGAATTTATTCAAACACAGATAGCCTTTCAATCTTCAAATCAAAGTCCTGAAAGCTATAATCAATGGCTTAAAGGTATGAGTGAATACATTGCAGAACATAATTTGAAGATCTATAATCAGGCAGTCGTATCGACATATAACCTTTTGGACGGAGGTTTTCTTTATTTATCTAAATCGGTTCGTTGGTATATGGGCGATGCAGGGGGATATGTTTTCAGAAATGACAGTATCAGAGGAGTATATGCCGATATCAATTCCGAGATAGACTTATCCTACAGCACTATAACTGATTCGAATACCATACACTCTACAATGGGTCGCTTTTATCTTATGGAAAACAGTTTCGAAGGAAAAGGAGGAGTTGTCGATTGGGAAAAGACAGGACTTTCTCGCGATGATGTGTATGTAGAATTGGACAAATACGCCGTTGCATTAAACAGAGCGGCGATTTATGCCGACAGTGTGAAGTTTACAAACAAGGAGTTCTTTTCTCATAAGCTCTTAGGACGTCTTGAAGACTTGTGTAGCGATGGTAAAGCAGGAAAGGA
>DEPP01000103.1:4399-33566 GCA_002358835.1 Bacteroidales bacterium UBA3389 | reverse complement strand
GCTTGTGGAGGTCCCATTGTTATGACGGTAACTTCTGCTCCGTATTCTTCTTTCAATTGAAGTGCATACTCCAAACCACCTTTGTCATCAGGGTTTATGATTGATGGAATGCCGTCTCTGATAAGGGTTCCTGTTTTTGGGTCAAGTTTTACCTCAGTTGTATCAGGAACTTGCTTTATACAAACTACTATCTTCATATTTTTCTTCTTTTCTTTTTTAATCATCAAAAATTATTTCAACAATGCAGCTGATATAACCATACGTTGAACTTCGCTTGTGCCTTCGTAGATTTCTGTAATCTTGGCATCTCTCATCATTCTTTCAACAGGATATTCTCTTGTGTAGCCATATCCACCGTGAAGTTGAACAGCCTTTGTTGTTACTTCCATTGCTGTTTGTGCTGCAAAGAGTTTTGCCATTGCTGCATCTTTTGAGTAAGGCAAACCATTGTCTTTTCTGTATGCTGCACTTCTTACAAGGAATCTTGCTGCGTTTACATTGGTTTCCATCTCAGCTAATTGGAATTGTGTGTTTTGGAATTGAGCTATAGCACGACCGAATTGTTTTCTTTCTTTAGTGTATTTTACAGTTTCATCCATTGCACCTTGTGCTATACCCAATGCTTGAGAAGCAATACCGATACGACCGCCATCCAATGTCTTCATAGCGATTCCGAATCCCTTTCCGATTTTACCAAGCAAGTTTTCCTTAGGTATGCGACAGTTTTCGAATATCAATTCGCAAGTTGCAGAACCTCTGATACCCAATTTCTTTTCTTTCTTTCCGATAGAAAATCCAGGAGTTCCCTTTTCAACAATGAAAGCAGAAATTCCCTTGTTTCCAAGACTCTTGTCAGTCATTGCAAACACGATATAAACGTGAGCATATCCTGCATTGGTGATGAATATCTTGCTACCGTTCAAAACAAAAGCGTCTTCTTCTTCAACAGCAGTTGTTTGTTGCATAGCGGCATCAGTACCTGCGTTAGGTTCTGTAAGACCGAAAGCACCGATCCATTCTCCGCTTGCAAGCTTTGGAAGATATTTTTGTTTTTGTTCTTCAGTTCCGTTTTCCATAATAGGAGCGATACAAAGAGATGTGTGAGCTGAAACCACAACCCCTGTAGTTGCACAAACTCTTGAAAGTTCCTCAACTGCCATTGTATACATTTGGTTTGTACCACCTTGTCCGCCATATTCTTTTGGAACAGGTATTCCCATCAAACCTATTTTTCCCATCTTAACAACAGTTTCTTCTGGGAAACGTTCAAGGTCGTCAATTTCGGCAGCCAAAGGCTTTACCTCGTTTTCTGCAAAATCTCTGATCATTTGCAAGAACAATTCTTCTTGTTTAGTTAGGCTAAAATCCATATCTTGTTAATGTTAATTATTTGCAAAATATATTTCACTCTTTCAAAAGTGCAAATATACGAAAAAAAAACATAACAGCAACCAATAGCATTAAACTTTGGTAAAATGGCAATAAAATCGGGCGGTTTCAAGAAGCGTTTCTGAGAGTAAAATAATATGGAAAATGAAACAAAGATTCACGAAATTGTTTCTTGATTTCAGTCGAACGAATTTTTGTTTTATTTTAATGAAATCAAGAATTAGTAAAGTGTTGATTGATAGTGTTTTGTTGAAGCTTAACTCCAAGAGCCTTTTTCGAAGTCGGGAATTAGTGTGTCTTGGGACGAAAGTTCTTGAAAGCAACCCTTGTGCAGTCCTATCGAATAGAAATAATCGCAAACCTCGTCGTACTCTTCTTGACTTAGGCGTGAATTGAGGAAATCAATGTCCATTTGTTCCAAAGGTGCGTATTGGCTCATCAAAGAAACGCTTAGGTTGAACGAAATGTCGCTCAGATTATCCAAAACCCTTTTGCTATTCTCGATTTGCGAAGGAAGAATCAAGTGTCTTACAATCAGTCCGCTTTCGATTTTGTTTTCAGAGTCGGTAAGCAAGGAACTGCCTTTTTGTCTGTACATTTCGATGATTGCTTCCAAAGCCCTTTGAGGATAATCCGCTGCTTTTGAAAGTCGTTTTGCCAAATCGCAATCGGTGTATTTATAGTCCGGAAGATAGATGTCTATAATGCCTTCAAGTTTTCTCAGTGCCGCAGGATTGTCATACGCATTCGTATTATATATTGTCTTAGGATGTAAGCCCTCTTCGTGCAATCGGCGGATTATTGCTTTCATCAGCATTTGGTGATGTGTAGGAGAAACGAATCCCAATACGTTTTCGCTTTCTTGCAATGTGGTTTTGATTTTTTCAATCAGCTCATCGAAAGTCTTGAAAGGATGAAAAACAGAGTTGTTGTTTGCTGAAATTTGTTTGTTTTGGCAATACACACATTGCAAGTTGCAGTGAGAGAAAAATATATTGCAAACTCCTTTTTCGCCACTCAAAATCGGTTCTTCTCCTTTGTGATTGCAAACCAACGCAATCTCTAATCCGCAACCGCAATTGCAAAAACCTCTTTCGCCTTCCAAACGATTGACATCGCATTTTCGCGGACAAAGCTCGCAGTGTCGCAAGGCTTCTTTTTCTTCCTCTGTATAGGGTATTCCAAATTCCATTTCAAGCGATTTTTATTTGGCAAAGATACAACCAAGAAACGAATGAAAGGAGTAAAATAAGGAAATAATTCTTTGAAGCGGTATTGTTTGAAAGCAAAACAATCGTCTGTTATTTTGGAATTTAGATATGATGGAGTGAAATAAAACGTTGGAAAAATTTGTCAAAAAGAAAAAAAATCGTAATTTTGCACCCGCAAATTGAATGGCGCTATCGTCTAGGGGTTAGGACGTAAGATTCTCATTCTTAAAACAGGGGTTCGATTCCCCTTAGCGCTACGAAAAATAATAATAATTTTTCTTTTCATAATACTAAATTAGGAACCGATCTTGTGAAAGATCGGTTTTTTCTTTGTTTGAAAATTAAACACTATCTTTGCAATCTGAATTATCTGAAAACGGTATTGGTTTATGAGATACTTTTTACATTTTGCTTATAACGGAGAGGAGTTTCATGGTTGGCAGATTCAAGACGGTCAAACAAGCGTTCAAGAAGCTCTTCAAACGGCTTTGGGGCATATCTTCGGCAAGGAAATCGAGCTTATCGGTTGTGGAAGAACGGATACAGGGGTTCATGCGAGTGATTTTTATGCTCATTTCGACCATATCGATTTATCTGAAAGTGAAAGGAAGCAAGTGGTGTATAGATTAAACAGATACTTTGTTCATAACATACTTATTTATGACCTTTTGCCAATGAAAGACGATGCACATGCACGTTTTGATGCCGTAAGCAGGACCTATAAATATCATCTCAGCATTACAAAACAGCCTTTCAGAAATTCATTTTGCTATTATCACCCTTGGGAATTGGATGTTGAGAAGATGAATCTTGCTGCTAAAAAGCTATTGGGACGAAAAGACTTTACATCGTTCAGCAAACTGCATACACAGGTCAATAATAACATTTGTACTATAACCGAAGCCTATTGGGAAGAGGTGGATGGAGAATTGGTATTCACGATTTCGGCAAACAGATTTTTGAGAAATATGGTTAGAGCAATCGTTGGCACATTGATTGCGGTCGGACGAGGAAAGATGACGTTGAAAGAGTTTGAGGAAATCATCGAATGCAAAGACAGATGTAGAGCAGGGGTAAGTGTGCCGGCAAAAGCCCTTTTCCTTTATAAGGTTGACTATCCTGAAAATATCTTTGAAAGAAACAATTGAATCATTTGTCGAAATACCAAAATAATTTTCTAATTTTGCGGTGCGAAACGCAGTATTTAGAAAATAAATGCGTACCTTTGCCAACAGAATAAAAGATTAACTAAAAATATATTCAGATATGAGCAATATAGATTGGAAAAACCTCCCATTTGGTTATTACAAGACTGATTACAACGTTCGTTGTTATTTCAGAGATGGAAAATGGGGTGAATTAGAAGTAACAGACAGTGAAGAAATCACAATGCATATGGCTGCTACTTGCTTGCATTATGGACAAGAAGCTTTCGAAGGAATGAAGGCATTCAGAGGTGTGGATGGCAAAATCAGATTGTTCCGCCCTTATGAGAACGCTAAGCGTCTTATTCGCTCAGCTGACGGAGTTATGATGGCACCTGTGCCTGAGGAATTGTTCGTTAAGGCTTGTATAGAAGTGGTTAAGAGAAATGAAAGATTCGTTCCGCCTGCAGGAAGTGGCGCTTCTTTGTACCTACGTCCATTGTTGATTGGAACAGGTCCTCAAGTTGGTGTTAAACCAGCAACAGAATACTTGTTCGTTGTATTTGCAGGTCCGGTAGGTCCTTACTTCAAAGAAGGTTTCAAACCGGTTCAAATCCAAATAGTAAAAGATGCTGACCGTGCTGCACCTCTTGGAACAGGTACATTGAAAGTCGGCGGTAACTATGCTGCATCTTTGCGTTCAGGACAAAGAGCTCATGACGAGGGATTCTCAAATGTACTTTATCTTGACGCAAAAGAAAAGAAATATATCGATGAGGCAGGTGCTGCAAACTTCTTTGGAATAAAGAACAACACATATTGCACACCAAAATCTTCATCAATACTTCCTTCAATCACCAATATGTCATTGCGTCAGTTGGCAGAAGACATGGGATTGAAAGTAGAACAACGTCAAATCCCTGTTGAAGAATTATCTACATTTGAAGAAGTGGCAGCATGTGGTACAGCAGCCGTTATTTCTCCAATAGGAAAAATCGTAGATAGAGAGTCAGGTAAGGTATTTGACTATGGTACAGAAGCAGGTCCTATATGCACAAAATTGTACAAACAATTGAAAGGCATACAAGAAGGAGAAGTGGAAGACGTTCACAATTGGAACTTGATAGTCGAATAATTTACGTTTTTGTAACTATGAATAAATAAGGCCGTTCCAAATGCTTATGCGATGGAGCGGCTTTTTGTTTGCTTATGGAGAAGATATTAGTAATTCAAACGGCATCAACGGGTGATGTAATCTTATTAACCTCGCTTTTAGAGAAGTTACATCACAAGTTTCCCCAAGCACAGTTAGATGTATTGGTAAAAAAGCCTAACCATAAACTATTCGACTCACATCCATTTATCAATAACGTATGGGTATGGGATAAATCAGATAAGAAATATTTAAGGCTATTAGTCTTGTGTCAAGAAATACGCAAGGAAGGCTATGATGTAGTCTTTTGTGTTCAAAGATTCTTTTCGGCCGGTTTGATAACGCTACTTTCAAAAGCCAAAAAGCGAGTAGGATTCTACAAAAATCCACTTTCATGTTTCTTTACCCACAAAGTAGAGCATAAAATAGAAAAAGGAATACATGAAGTAGATAGAAATATCTCACTAATGGAAGGCTATTGGTGCAATACCGCCCCACAACCACGCCTTTACCCATCTAAAGAAGATTATTCGAAAACAAGCGTCTATAAACAAGGAAATTATTACACACTTTCGCCTGCATCACTTTGGCAAACCAAAACCTTAGAGGCGGACAAATGGATAGAATTAGCCGATTCGATACCCGAGGAATCAATGCTCTATTTATTAGGTTCAGCCTCCGACAAAAGCTTATGTGAATACATATTAAAGAAAACAAAACACGCAAACACATTTAACCTTTCCGGCAAACTAAGTCTTTTACAATCGGCAGCCTTGATGAAAGATGCAAAGATGAATTACACAAACGATTCAGCACCATTGCATTTATGTTCGGCGGTTGATGCAGCCGTTACAGCGGTATTTTGTTCGACAACATTAGATTTTGGATTTGGACCGTTGAGTAGCAATTCCGTTGCAATAGAGGCACAACCAACACCAAGTTGTAAACCATGTGGATTGCATGGAGCGAAGAAATGTAAGAACGGAAGCTTTGCTTGTTCTCGCAATATAGACATCAAACAACTTATAGATAGGTTGTAGTAAGGCAAAAACCATACTTAAACCTTACTCTTAAAACTAAGAATGTGAATGCTTACCCCAATGGCAATTGCCAAAAGCAATAAGCGTACCCACAAAATAGATACCAAATATATAGACAAACCAATTGTCAACCAAAGTGTTGATAATATGTAAGCCTTATGGCGTTTTGAAATGGTTTTATACTTAGTGAAATTAGTGATATAAGGTCCGAGAACCTTGTGTGCAAGCAATTTGTTATACAAACCTTTATTGCTTTTCAAAAAACAATAAGCCGTCAAAAGCAAGAAAGGAGTTGTTGGGAGAATTGGAAGAAACATTCCCAATATTCCAAAACCGAGGAAGATAAAACCTGATAAGACAAGTAACTTTTTCAATAAATATTTTCTTTTTCTCTCCAATCCGTTATTCATATTTAGATAATATTCATCGATTTATTGAATTCTTTTTCAACGTAAAGTCAAATCGCAATCCACCCTCGGGACGATTTACAACGCTTACCGCACCTCCATGAAACAATACAGAATGCTTTACAATTGCAAGTCCGAGTCCGGTTCCACCCAACTTGCGTGAGCGTCCTTTATCCACACGATAGAATCGTTCAAACAAATGTGGTAGTTGTGATTCGTCCACACCTTTACCATCATCTTCGAATCGTATTTTGCAATACTCTTTTGTATTTTCTAAAAGTTTAATATATATATTCTTACCACCGGAATAACTTATTGCATTGTCGGTTAAATTTCTAAAAATAAATCCAATAAGAGATGGATTTCCGTTTATGTTGACTTGAGAAGTGAAATCAATCGATAGATTCATTCTTTCGTTTTCCGGTTGTATTGACATCTCATCTGCAACCTCATTTATAATATCATTAACCGACATTTCTTCCAATTCAAACAACTGACTGCCATCTTCCATTCTTGTTATAAGAGACACATCGTTTAATAGACGACGCAATCTATCGCTATTGGTATAGCAACGTTCAATAAGCTCTTGTTGCTTTTCCTCACTTAGTTTCATACCCGAAAGAAGCGTTTCAAGACATATTTGTATTGAGGCAACCGGTGTTTTAAGTTCATGATTGATATTATTTGTCAGTTGTCGTTTTATCCGATTCTTCTCTTGTTCTTCACGTATTGCTGTTTCATATTCTCTATTTCTATCTTTGATTGTTTGTTGCCATTGTGCATAAAGTCGTACTATATGATTGGAAATAGAACCTAATTCATCCTTAGGAAAAGGCTTTTCATTATCAAAAGGTTCTCCTTTTTCAGCTTTTTCGGCAAAGAGATTTAATCTTTCAATAGTCTTACCCAAACGATGAGTTATAAAATAAGCAACAACACTCATTACAATACCCACAACAATCATTACCCAAAGAAACGAAAGGTCTGCTTTCAATGATTCTATCAAGGCATTGGAATAAGGAACGGCGGTACGAATTATAATGTTTTTACCTTTGGTTGCAGAATAGAAATACTCTTTACCATCGCTTTCGGATTGTCTTGCAATATGATAACCTTTCCCATTTCGATTAGCCGAAATTATCTCCGGACGTTTTTCATGATTTTCAAGACTTTCATAGGGTAGGAGATTGTCATAGAGAACCTTTCCAGAGAAAGAGATAACAGATATACGGATATTTTCAAATGGAGTTTTGTTTGTATCGATTTTAAGTTCTATTGCTTGAGTTGCATCTAAACTTTCCAACAATTCTATGTTGTAATTCTGCAATCTTTCGTTGATAAATTCAGACTTGAATTGCTTTTCCCTCAAATATTGAAAGACAATAAAACAGACTATTATAGTCCAAGTGAAAGCAATCAATATTAAGAATAATCTTCTGTGATAAGACAATTTAATCTTTGAAACCATAACCAAAGCCAGAACGTGTTATTATATAAGAACCATAACTACCAATTTTAGAACGCAGGCGAGTAATATTTACATCTATCGTTCTGTCCAAAACAACCACCTCTTCGCTCCAAACCCTGTTTAGAATTTGTTCACGAGAACATATTTTCCCTCTATGCTCTATAAGATATGCCAAAAGTTCAAACTCTTTTTTTGTTAATTTTACTTCATTTCCATCAACAATACAGCGTTTGAACTCCAAATCGAGTTGAAGTCCCTCAACAGATAGCTTACTTGTATTTTCTGATATCTTAACTCTTGATGTTCTTCTCAAAACACTTTTCACCCTTGCAATGACATTGCGAACCGTATATGGCTTGGTAATATAATCGTCTGCACCAAGATTCAAGCCCATTATCATATCGTCTTCCGAATCCCTTGCAGTGCAAAATATGATAGGTATGTGGGCTGTTTCAACATTTGACTTAAGAATCTTTGCAAACCGAATACCACTCATTTCCCCCATCATTATATCAAGCAATATAAGAGAATATTTTTTTAGATCGAATTTGATTGCTTGCTCTGCACAAAAAGCTGTATCCACATCATACCCCTCATTCTCAAGATTTAGTTTCAACACCTCACACAAAGTTTCCTCATCATCTAGAATTAAAATACGTTCACTATTCATTAAATTTATCTTATTTTTGCTGCAAAAGTAATGAGAAAAATCATACAAAAAGAAAGCAGAACAAATATTTAATGAAATTGTAACAATAAATATTTAACACAAATCTAATTTTTTTGAAACAAAATTGTAATCTTTTGAGTGTAATTTTGCATCGTAAAAAAACAGATATTAACAACAAAAACATAAATATTACTATGAAAAAAATCTTATTAAGCATTATCGCATCAAGTCTTATCGGTGTATCAATGCAAGCTCAATCCACAGAGCCGAAAGGAAAACCTGTTGTTCAGGTATTTGGAAATTTCAATACAAGTTTTGGAGAAAATGCCGACAATACAGCATTTGAATTAGAGAGAACTTATCTTGGATACGAAGGAAAACTAAGCGAATCCCTATCTATGCAAGCCGTTATGGATATAGGTAAATCTTCAGACATTGGAGATATGCACTATGTCGCTTATGTAAAGAAAGCGGAAATCGCATGGAAAAAAGGCAACTTCACATTCAAAGGAGGTATGATTTCAACAACACAATTCAATTTTCAAGAGAAGTTTTGGGGACATAGATATGTTATGAAATCATTCCAAGACAGATATAAATTTGGAAGCAGTGCCGACTTAGGATTATCCGCTTATTACAATCCAACCGATTGGTTAGCGATGGATTTAATTGTTGTAAATGGTGAGGGATACAAAAAGATACAAAGCAATAGCGGATTCAACTACGGATTAGGAGCAACCCTCACACCAATTGAGGGATTACAACTAAGATTATACGGAGGTCTGAATCAAGGGAACGGAAACAATGGTGAAGATGTAGTAAACCTTGCAACATTTATCGGATATAAAGCAAAGAATTTCTCGATAGGGGCAGAGTACAACCATAAAATCAACTCCCTAAAAACATCTTCTTATGATCAATCGGGTTTGTCGATGTATATGACAATTCTCTTGTCTGAAAAAGTTAATCTGTTCGCACGTTACGATGAACTAAGTTCAATTGACTCTTGGTACTCAAAAGATGAATCGGCCGCAATAGTGGGAGCCGATTTTACTTTGGGTAAACACATAAAACTCTCTCCAAACTTCCGTCTCGGTATGCCGAAAGCCGCAGATATGCCAAACAACTATTCGGCTTATATCAATTGCAGTATTGGGCTTTAAGTAATTAAAACATCTTAAAAATAACAAAAATATGAAACAGAATTTATTCGCAATGATTGTCGCATGTCTTGCATTATTTGCAATCTCATGTGGAAACAAATCAAATCAAAGTTCTCAATTGTCAGACGAACTATCAGGAGCAGGAGCTACCTTTCCACTACCTTTTTACAATGTAGTATTTGAAAAATATGCTACAAAAAATAAAACAATTACCTCTTACGGAGCAATCGGTTCCGGAGGCGGAATCAGAAACCTTAAAGACGGAGTGGTGGACTTTGCGGCAAGCGATGCCTTTTTGACAGATGAAGAAATCAAAACAATGCCTGAAGTAATCCATATTCCAACCTGTATGGGAGCAGTAGTGTTGGCTTATAACCTAAAGGGAGTTGAAAACCTTAATCTTTCATCAGAAGTGATTGCAGATATATTTGCAGGAAACATAAGGAAGTGGAACGATGCAAAGATAAAAGAATTAAACCCCCAAGCATCACTTCCGGATGTTGAAATCATACCTGTCTATCGTTCCGACGGCTCAGGTACAACCTTTGTTTTCACAGACTATCTTACAAAAGTAAGTAAAGAATGGGAAACTAAATACGGACGAGGCAAATCGGTTAATTTCCCAATCGGACTTGCAGCAAAAGGAAACACAGGTGTAGCAGGGGTAATATCAAACACAGCAAACACAATCGGTTATATAGGATCAGAATATGCCTTTGCACAAAAAATACCATACGCCGGCATTAAAAATCTTCAAGGCGAAATAATCCTACCTTCAACAGAAAGCATTTCAAAAGCAGCATCGGGAGAAATACCACAAGATACAAGATGCAGTATAACAAATTCCGATGCAAAAGGAGCTTATCCAATCAGTTGTTTCACTTGGATTTTGGTTTATAAAGAACAAAACTACTCCAAACGAGATAAACTTCAAGCGGAAACAACAGTGAATTTGTTGGAATACATTCTATCCTCAGAGACTCAAGCCATAGCAAAAGATGTACACTATGCACCATTGCCGGAAAAACTTATAGAGCAATGTCAAAACAATCTTAAGCAAATTACATACGACGGAGTACAAATAAAGAAATAATAATTCAAAGCTATGAGTGATAAGATTTTCAAAACGATTTTGTTTCTAACGGCATTAATGATACCGCTTATTTGCGGCGGTATTGTTTATGCTCTTGTTACCGATGCTTATCAAGCTTTTGAACATTTCGGATTCTTCAAATTTCTAACCTCTTCCGAGTGGAGTTATACAGAGGGTAACGAGCAATACGGAGCAATGCCATTTATCACCGGCACTTTGATGACAACCCTTTTGGCATTGTTGTTTTGCATACCCTTTTCTTTGCCGGTGGCATTATTTACCGGAGAATACTTCAAAGGAACAAAGATTGCAAGCATTTTGAGTACCATTGTCGATTTGCTTGCAGGAATTCCCTCAATCATATACGGACTATGGGGATTCTTTACCCTAAGACCAATCATTATGGCATTGAATATATCTCCACAAGGTTCAAGTATTTTAACCGCATCTTTGGTATTGGCAATTATGATAGTACCCTATGCAGCCTCTTTGAGTGCAGAATTTATCAAAATGGTTCCAAATGATTTGAAAGAAAGTGCATACAGCCTTGGTTCAACAAGAGCAGAGGTTGTTCGCAAGGTTATATTCCCCGTAGCCGGATCGGGAATCTTCTCATCTTACATTTTGGCAATCGGAAGAGCATTGGGAGAAACCATGACTGTAACAATGTTGATTGGAAATACAAATGCAATACCGGATTCAATAACCTCTACAGGAAATTCAATGGCCTCAATCATTGCGAACCAATTTGGAGAAGCAGACGGCTTGCGTTTATCCTCTCTGATAGCAATCGGATTGATACTCTTTTTGATTACGGCTACCATAAACATGATAGGCAAAATAATGATTAAACACTCGAGAATATAAATTGCGATAAAGATGAAATCAAACTTTAATACAAAACAAAGAATTCTGAAAGACCGTTCTCTATTCTGGGGAGTGTGTATCCTATCGGCACTGACAGCAATACCTTTGATAGCCATATTGGGAGAAGTGTTTATCAGAGGTTACGAACAATTCACATGGACATTCTTTACCGAACCAACACCAACTGCATACAAAGCCATGAAAGCAGTAAACGAAGGACAACCTATTCCGGGAGGCATAGCAAATGGAATAATAGGCACACTGATAATCCTTTTTATGGCCTCAGCAGTTGCAATTCCTTTGGGAATACTTTGCGGAGCCTATATAGCGGAAAATAACAAGAAACGCTTTGCACAATTTGTTAGTTACTTGACAGACCTTTTGCAAGGAACACCGTCGGTCATAATAGGAATCATTACATACATTTGGATAGTAGTTCCAATGAAAGGATACTCCGCAATAGCCGGCAGTGTAGCATTATGTATTATGATGTTACCTTTGATAATTCGTTCAACCGAAGAAACCTTACGAATATTACCTTCCTCACTCAAAGAAGCAGGCTTGGCCTTGGGAGCAAACAAAGCAAGAGTTATGCTGAAAGTTCAACTACCCTCGGCATTTGGAGGAATATTCACAGGAATCCTTCTGGCAATATCAAGAGTGATAGGAGAGACCGCACCTTTGATGTTTACCGCACTTGGTTGTTCTTTCATAAGATGGTCGATAGATAAACCGATTTCGGCAGTACCCCTTTTGATATGGGAGTTTTTCAACGACCCTTACCAACAGGAATTGATATGGGGAGCATCCCTATTCTTACTATCTTTTGTTCTTATACTTAATCTTTTATCTAAATATTTAGCAAGAAAATGGAATCGATAGAATCAATATTGGAGTTTAATAAAACCTGCGTTTCATACACCAAAAACACAATGGCGGTGAAATATGTTTCGGCAGAGATTGAGAAAAACAGCATTACAGCAATTATGGGACCTTCCGGCTGTGGCAAGAGCAGTTTGTTAAGAGCCGTAAACTTGATGCACGAATTATATCCGAACATAAAAGTCGAGGGAGAGATACTTTTGAATGAGAAAAACATCTTGTCGATGAACCCAATTGAGGTTAGACGTCGCATAGGAATGGTATTCCAACGTCCGACACCTTTTCCGACAATGAGTATTCAAGAAAACGTACTTGCAGGTTTCACACTGAACGGATTACGTTTGGATAAATATCAAAGAGAGGAAATAGTGGAAAATACCCTTAAAAGTGTATCGCTTTGGGACGAGGTGAAAGATGTGTTAAACAAAAAAGGCACTTTCCTTTCCGGTGGACAACAACAACGCCTTTGCATTGCAAGAGCCTTAGCCCTTAAACCCGATGTCTTGCTTATGGACGAGCCAACCTCAGCACTTGACCCCATTGCAACAAAACACATAGAAGAATTACTCACAGAGCTGCAAAAAGAAGTAACAATCTTGATAGTAACCCACAATATGGGACAAGCCAAACGTATATCTAAACGTTCAATGTTTATGTATTTGGGAGAATTGGTTGAATACGACCTTACCGAAACAATGTTCTCAACTCCAAAAGACGAAAGAACCAAAGAATATCTCACAGGTAGAATGGGGTAGAACTTAGTTTTACATTGCATTCAGCCAAACGCCGTTTCGTGAAATTAAAACGAAGAAAGAAAAAATTGAATCTTCGTTTCAGAAAATTAAAACGGCGTTTCGTTATACGCCAAATCAAGAAACATTTTTTCTAAATGTAGATTTGCGAAATTGAAAAAAAATATTGAAATTTGCAATTCAATATACAATTATCTATGAAACGTATTGCATTACTATCCATTGTGCTTTTGCTTACCCAAGGGCTTGTTGCACAAAAAAGTAAAACCGAAACAACAAAGGCGAAAGCTCGCCAATATAGTTATGAATTGAAGTATCGTGCCTATACAATGGGCGTAGAAAAACAAGATACCTCATATTCCATTGTAAGATTCAGCAATGAAAGAACGACAAAAAAAGATTTGATGGATTTTGGCGGACAAAAGCTGATTAGAGGCTTGGCTACCGAGACCTATTTTGTCGATTATGAAAAATCGGAGTACGCCTTGCAGTTGGAGTATGAAGATGGAGAGGTATTCTTCACCAAGACATCATTCCCAAAGATGGATATGACAAAGAAAGGTGAAGAGAAGATAAACGGATATAAGTGTGAAAAATACACAACCTCAATCAATTCAAATAGTATCGAAATTTGGATAACAAAAGACCTTGGAATAGACGCAACACCAATGGCACAATTCTCCTCCTTGGGCGGAGTTATGGTGAAATATGTAAGAAATGGTAGCTCGGTCTATGAACTTGCACAAGTGAAAAAAGAAAAGAAAGGGGTGAGGTATGAAAATATGACACCATCTCCAAACGCCAAGGAACTTACATATAGAGAACTGGATAATGTCTCTAAGGAGAAAATGATTATAACCACAAAGATATTCGACAAAGCAAGAGTACATTGGGGCGATACAACAAAACACCTTGGCGATATGCAATTAGACAGCCTTGTTCACTTTGCAGGTGGTACGATTGTTTTGAAAAAAGTAAACATAGAGGCATTGCCGTCGCACTATCAGTTGTTTGCAGAACTTACAACACAATCCGCAGGTGATGCTTACGATAGAACGGGTAGCGTTTTTGTAATACCACAAGACAAAGAAAAGACATTCTACGACGCATTAAGCAAAGGCATTGATCAAGTGCCATTCTTTACAAGCAAAAAGGGTAGCAAGTATCAAGGAATGACGCTAACCGAGGACTATACACCCGTTGTGGAATTGATAAGATTCTTTACACCGTTTGGAGTAGGGCATTTCAACGATAGATTGAAGATAGATGGCTTGCAGTGGGAGGAAGAGGTTTACTACAAACAAGAGATAACGGATTTGACAAAGGTTTTGCGAGGCGAAGTCTTGATAGGAGTGTTTATTGGTAACTATGACGGAGGCGGACATTTGGTATCATTAGACATAAAAGCCTATCCCGGTGGTTATAGTGGAGAGGTAGATGACTTAAGCAAGCAATTCTTTTTACCACTGTTCAACACATGTAACGTAATGGAAATGGCTGGACAAAACTATCCACATTTCTTCGATACCGATAGCCTTTGTGTAACATTTGAACTACCACAAGGAGTGAAGAATCTTAGATTACGCTACATCACAACCGGACATGGCGGCTGGGGTGGCGGTGATGAATTCAACCCAAAAGAAAACACAATACTTTTAGACAACCAACGCATCTATTCATTCACACCATGGCGTGAGGATTGCGGAAGATATAGAGAATGGAATCCGGTTTCAGGAAACTTTTGGAACGGAATGTCCTCCTCAGACCTATCACGCTCAGGTTGGTGTCCCGGAACGGCAACACAAGCTGTATATGTAAACCTTGGAGACTTGCAAGCGGGAAAACACACCTTGAAAGTAGCAATACCACAAGGCAAAGCCGAAGGCGGTAGTTTCAGTGCATGGAGCGTTTCAGGCGTACTTATAGGAGAAAAGGAATAAGACTTGTAAAATTAAACTTGACTCTACGAAAATGAATCTTTGATTCGTTGAATTGAAATCAAGAAAGAATTTATTGAAATTAGGTTTTAATTTTATGTTTAGTTATTTTGTAAGATGATTTTATTATAATAGAAAATTAAAATTGTATATTTGCACATTAAATCAATAATACGATAAGATATATAGAGGAAAATAGAAAAATTAACTAAGTTTTAATAAATTAAGCGTTTGCTATTTGTTTGGTAACACTGAAACGTAGGAAATTTCATGAGATTACACCGAGAACAGATTGTGAACGACCACTTAGCGTGGGCGTTTTTGTCTGTGTAATTCGGTTTCCTACGACCGCAGTGTTGGACAAGGATGTCCACGTGTTGCGTTCGTAGGAGACATTTGGCATATCGCAAAAATAAAATCAGGCGTATGTCGATGTCAGTAAAGAATTACGGACGTGTTTATACTCCAGAATATCTTGTATCCCTAATGCTGGATTTCGGAGGTTATATTTGTTCTGCCACAAACAAAAAACACGTTATTGATAACAGTTGTGGTGACGGTGCTTTCTTGAAGGAGATCGTTAAACGTTACATAGAGTTTTTTATAAAAGAGAACGATGATGTTTCTATTTTGAAACAAGAGTTGGAAACCTATATTCACGGAATAGAGATAGATAAGCAGGAATTTGAAAAGTGTATCCACTCACTTGATACTTTGGTTGCAGAATATGGTTTGCAAGATGTTAAGTGGGATATTCTTAATGCAGATGCTTTAGAAGTTCATAGGTTTGACAGAAAAATGGATTTCGTTTTTGGAAATCCTCCTTACGTTCGTGTTCATAATCTTTTAGAGAATTATTCCGCAGTAAAACAATATCGTTTTGCAGAAAAAGGAATGACGGATCTTTTTATTGTCTTCTTTGAAATAGGTTTCAATATGCTTTCTTCTCATGGTACGATGTGTTTGATAACACCTTCTTCGTGGTTAAGCAGTAAAGCGGGAGTGAACCTTAGAAAGTATATAACGGAGCAGAAGAATCTATCTGGCATTGTTGATTTGGAGCATTTTCAAGCTTTTCCAGCAACGACATATAGCTTGATTTCCCGATTTCAAACAACAAAAGAAGATGATGAGATAGAATACTATATTTTTAATCCGAATAATACAAGGATAGAGTTCAAATACCAATTGTCTCAAGAACAAATAACAATAAATGGTGACTTTTATTTTGGAAGTACAGATGTGCTTTCTTTGTTACGAAAGATTAAATCAACAACCGAAAATAAGTATGCAGTAGTCAAAAATGGTTTTGCAACTCTCGCCGATAAAGTTTTTATAGGAAATTTCGGCTGTTCTTCAGGTTGTATAAAAGTTTTGAAAGCTTCAACCGGAAAATGGAGTAAATGTATCTTTCCTTACGACGAGTCGGGTAGTCCTTTGAGTGAAACAGAATTTGAAAATAATTCAGAGGCATACGAATACCTTGTTACACATAAGGAGTTTTTATCGTCAAAGCAAAAAGATGGAAATCAGAAATGGTATTTGTTCGGACGTTCTCAAGGTTTGAAAGATGTAAGTAAAGAAAAATATGCAATCAATACAATAATCAAGGATATTGAAAGCATTAAATTAAATTTTGTTCCTAAAGGACAAGGTGTTTTTAGCGGATTATATATAATCACAAGTGTGAGTTATGAATTTATAAAACAGCAATTATTGTCTGAAAACTTCATTGGTTATGTCAAATCTTTAAGAAAATACAAAAGCGGTGGGTATTACACATTCTCATCAAAGGATTTGGAACAGTATTTGAATAATAAAATTTCTGAAAGCTATGAATAATACGGAATTTTTAAATGTTGTGGCTTCTTCTTTCAAGAAATATCTTGAGACAGGTTCGAGAAGCAATGCTAAACTTAAAATTCTGCATGGTGAAATAGCAAAAGACATAAAAGAACGTTTGGGTTCCGAGTTTACAATCTTCTCTTTAGGAATTGGAAATGGAAAAGAAAAGAAACTATATGGAAGATATATAGAAAAGGCTGTTGACATCACTATAGCAAAATCAGGAAAGAGTGTTGCCGGAATAGGCGTTAAATTTGTTATGCAGAACTATTCACAAAATTCAAACAATTATTTCGAGAACATGCTTGGGGAAACAGCGAACATACGCTGTGCAAACATTCCGTATTTCCAAATTTTTATAATTCCGGATAAGCTCCCGTATTTCAACAATGAAGGAAAAATTAAAAAATGGGAAGAATTCACCAGTCATAATTCTGAAAAGTATTTGACTTTGTCAAAAGATGATTTTCAGTTCTCAATACATACTCCGGTGAAAACTTTACTCTATGTCATACATCTTCCTGAAACAGATTTATCTGTTGATAACAAGAAATCCTATCAAGCATATTATAATCGTATTGAATCGTTTCAAATAAAGGAATCAAACATACAATATGGCGAATTCTCAAATGCTGTAGTTTATAACGACTATGAAGATTTTGTAAACAAGTTGGTGCATTATATAAAGTTTATGTAGGCAGCTCAAACAGATTGATAAGTAGTATGATTTGAGATTAATGAAAATAAAGGCATGGTCTGCCAATTCTAAATATTCTTTCGTGTTTAATCAAACAGCGTTTCATCGTGACGGAACTTGATTTCGGTTTGTTAAAACAAAGAAAGAATTTATTGAAACAAAGAAAGGAAGCCTTTGAGACTTCCTTTCTTTGTTTTTCAGCGGAAGGACAGGGATTCTTTCTTGCGAAAGCGTCTTCGACGATTACGAACCCTCGGGTTCGAACCCTTATACAAAAAAAGGAAGCCAAAAGACTTCCTTTTCCAGCGGAAGGACAGGGATTCGAACCCTGGAAACGCTTTTGACGTTTACACACTTTCCAGGCGTGCCTCTTCAACCACTCGAGCATCCTTCCTAATTTGCGAGTGCAAAGATAGTGCTTTTTGGGTTTATATCGCTTATTTATTACGATTTTTTTGAGATTATTCGTGATAGTATATGCGTTTGATTCGCGGAGAAATTGATGTGAAGACTTCGTATGTGATTGTGTCTAACGCTTTTGCTATATTCTCGACAGGATTCTCTTCTCCGAATATTACAACTCTGTCTCCGATAGCGGCATCTATGTTATTGAGATTTATCATACACATGTCCATACAGATATTTCCCACAATCGGTGCTTTCTTTCCGTTAATCCATACGCAAAAACCTCGTTCGGAAAGATGTCGATTCAAGCCGTCGGCATATCCGATTGGGATAACTCCGATTTTTGTAGGCTTTGAGGCTGTGAAATTACGCATATAGCTGACGCTTTCCCCGCTTTCGATTGAGCGAATCTCGGTGATGCGGGTTTCGAGACTTTGAACATAACGCAGATGCTTTTGAGTGTTTTCATCGCATCCGATTCCATACATTCCGATTCCCAATCTGACCATGTCGAGGTGTGCTTGAGGAAAACGAATCGTGCCTGCCGAATTGCAGATGTGTCGAAGAATTTTATAATCGAAAGCATTGCAAAGTCTGTTTGATAATTGCTCGAATTGTTCTATCTGTTCTATGGTATAGTTGTCGAATTGAGGAGAATCTGCACAAGAAAAATGTGAGAAAATCGAAGCAATATGCAAATTTGTATGCTGTTTCAGTGTGTCGATAAGCTGTTGCAAGTCTTTTTCTGCAAATCCCAAACGATGCATTCCCGTATCGAGTTTTATGTGTATTGTAAGTTCGAGATTCTTTACAAGAGAGAGTGTTTCAAAGTTATGAACGACAGGTTCCAAGTTATATTCCATCATCTTGTTGAGTGCTTCCGATTCGAGTGTTACAACCATTATCGGAAGTGTTATGCCGTTTTTGCGAAGTGTAACGCCTTCGTCTGCAAATGCAACTGTGAGATAATCTGCCAAGGAGCGTTGTAATTCTCTGCCTACTTCGTTTCCGCCGCATCCATAGCTCGATGCTTTGACCATTCCCATTAAACGTGTTCCCGGTTTGAGCTTCGATTTGAAATAACGAACGTTTTCGTCCAATGCGGTAAGGTTTACCTTTAATATGCTTTGATGGCTTTGCGATTCAAGCAGGTTTGTGATTTTTTCCAATTCGGCTTTGCGGGAGCCTTTCAACAATATGGCTTTGTTGAAAAAGTCTTTTGAGTCGAACTGTTCAAGAAAATCTTTACTGCTTTCAAAACATTTGTGTGGCATATCGAAAAGCGAGCTGTTGTTTACAAAGTCCGTTCCTATGCCATAAAGAAAATCAACTCCTTTGTTTTGAAGTAGGGTGTTTATCTTTTTGAGTGTCTCGGGTATGTCTTCGCTTTTTTCTTGCAAATCCGAAAGTATGACACATCGTTGCATATTCTTGTCTTGTGTGTTCAAATAATCCAAAGCTGCTTCCAAAGATGTGATGTCGAGACTATAGCAATCGTTCAGCAAAATCGAGCTTCCGGTAGATTGAATCTGCATTCGCATATCCAAAGGCGTAAGCATATCGATGCGTTGTTTGAGTTTGTTTTCATCGATTCCGATTTGAGAGCAGAGAACGAAAGCTGCAACGGCATTCTCTTTGCTTACACGGTCTTTGAATGGCAGTTGCAGTTTTTGAGCCATATCTTCGGTGTGGTAGGATATGAGTTTGATGTCGTTCTTTTTGCAGAATACGGATACCATATCATATAACAACTGATTGTCTTGCGGACAGATGAGTCTTTTTGCTCCTTCGAACAGCTTTAGTTTCTCGTTTATTTTTTCTTCAATCGAGGAAAAATTCACCCCGTGAGCATCTCCTATGTTTGTAAACAAGCCTAAGTCGGGGCGAATCATATTATTTAGGGTCTGCATTTCGTTTGGTTCGGATATTCCTGCTTCGAAAATTCCTGCTTCAAAATCCGAATTCAGTTGCCATAAAGACAGAGCAACTCCGATTTGCGAATTGTAACTGCGAGGTGAAAAACAAACCTTCCTATCTTGTGCAATCAATACTCTCGACCACTCTTTGATGATTGTCTTTCCGTTAGAGCCGCCTATTGCTATCACATTTCCTGAAAACGAATTGCGAGCGTATGTTGCCAATCGTTGCAAGGCTTTGAGTGAATCATCAACCAAAAGATATACAGCCTTGTTTAGTGGCTTTTTAGGTTTGGTTGTACAGACAAAAACTCTTACTCCCTTTTCGTAAAGTTCGTTTATGTATCTGTGACCGTCGTTGTTGGCGGTTCGGATTGCGAAAAAAACGGTGTGATTTGCAGAGTTGAGCCGTCTGGAATCAAATAACAGCGAATTGATTTCAAAAGACAAAAAATCAGAATCAAGATTCATTTCTTCGGAACAAAGAACCGTTGCCTTGCATACCTCAATCAGTTTTTCAAGTTGTAAAACCATACGACTCATTTTTTTGCAAAGGTAGAAAAAAACGTGCTTTTGGTGATTCCGAATCACGAAAACTTGCAATCAAATCTTGATAAAGAGATTGCGAACGAATTGAAAAAATGATTGATTCTTTGTTTTGGCGAAAATATTTTTGTGAAATTCTTGCTTTATTAAAAGAATAGTGATTAACTTTGCAGTTCCAAACGAGTGGTTTGGGAAAAGACAAAAACGTTTAAAAAATAAAATATCATGGACGTAAAAAAGATTTTAGCAGACGTAGAAGCTAAGAACCCTGGACAACCATTGTTCTTGCAAGCTGTAACAGAGGTGTTGGAAACAATCGAAGAATATGTTGCTGAACACCCAAAATACGATAATTACAAGATTATCGAAAGAATGGTAGAACCAGATAGAGTTTTCCAATTCAAGGTTGAATGGGTTGACGATAAAGGAGAAATCCAAGTTAACCGTGGATTCAGAGTTCAATTCAACAATGCAATTGGACCTTACAAAGGAGGATTGCGTTTCCACCCAGCTGTAAACTTGGATACTTTGAAGTTCTTGGGATTTGAACAAACTTTCAAAAACTCATTGACTACTTTGCCTATGGGCGGTGGTAAAGGTGGTTCTGATTTCAACCCAATGGGAAAATCAGATAACGAAATCATGAGATTCTGCCAAGCATTCATGACAGAGTTATACAAATACATAGGACCTGATACAGACGTTCCTGCCGGTGACATAGGAGTAGGTGGAAGAGAAATCGGATATCTATACGGTATGTACAAGAAATTGGCTCGTGAAAACACAGGTGTGTTGACTGGAAAAGGTGCTGGCTGGGGAGGATCTATCCTTCGTCCTGAAGCAACTGGATTCGGTGGAGTTTATTTCGTGAACAACATGTTGCAAAAGCACGGAATGGAATTGAAAGGTAAAAGAGTTGCTATCTCAGGATTCGGTAACGTTGCTTGGGGTGCTGCAATGAAGGCTACTGAATTGGGAGCTAAAGTTGTTTGTATCTCTGGTCCTGACGGATACATCTTGGATGAAGAAGGTATGAACGATGATAAGATAGCTTACATGTTGGAATTGAGAGCTTCAAACAATGGTGTTGTAAAACCATTTGCTGACAAATTCCCTTCAGCTACATTTATCGCTGGAAAGAAACCTTGGGAAGCTAAAGTTGATATAGCAATGCCTTGTGCAATCCAAAACGAATTGAACGGAGAAGATGCAAAACAATTGATAGCTAACGGAGTTACTTTGGTTTGTGAAGTTTCTAACATGGGATGTACAGCAGATGCTATCCACGAATTGCAAAAAGCAAGAGTAATCTTCGCTCCTGGTAAAGCAGCTAACGCAGGTGGTGTTGGAGTATCTGGTTTGGAAATGAGCCAAAACGCAGGACACATTGGTTGGACTGGAGCTGAAGTTGACGAAAGACTACATTTCATGATGGATTCAATCCACGACAACTGTGTTAAGTACGGTACAGAAAAAGATGGTTATATCAACTATGTTAAAGGTGCTAACGTAGCAGGCTTTATCAAAGTTGCTGATTCTATGATCGAACTTGGTGTTTGCTAATTAGAAGAACAAACCATATAATTTACGGAAGATATGAATTATTCTTAGGAATGATTTTCATATCTTCCTTTTTTATTTCCTTTGAATACTTATTTCCGATATTTTTTTAATCACGAAAAAGAAACTTCCCGTACAAAGGAAAAATCTAATTTTTGAACCAATCTCAGTTTATTTTGTATCTTTGCAATGAAATAAAGATTGAGGATTATGAAACTTGATTTTAATTTTGCGAATCTTGATTCTGCTGCTATGAATCTTGATTCCATCGAAAAGGAATTGATTAAGGCTCACGAGTATGTTTGTGAGGGTAGTGGCAAGGGTAGTGATTTTCTCGGTTGGAGGGATTTGCCTGCAATGGATAATCATTTGGAGGTTGAAAAAATCAAACAACTTGCTGATTCGATAAGAAAAAAAGCCGATGTTTTGGTTGTTATAGGTATCGGAGGCTCATATCTCGGAGCCAAAGCGGTGATTTCTGCACTCCAACCTGCGTTTGAAATCTCGGAAAACAAGCATTCGTGCAAGATTGTCTATGCCGGCAACAGCCTTTCCGAAGATTATATGAACGATTTGCTCGACTATTTGAAGCAAAAGGAGTTTTGTTTGTGTGTTATTTCGAAAAGTGGAACTACAACCGAACCTGCAATTGCTTTCAGATTATTACGAAATGCTTTGGAAAACAAGTACGGAAAGCAAGAGGCAAAAGCGAGAATCGTTGCCATAACAGATGAAAGCAAAGGAGCATTGCGTCAGATGTGTATCGAAAACGGATATGAAAGTTTCGTAATTAAAGACGATATAGGCGGGCGTTTCTCTGTTCTTTCTCCTGTCGGATTGCTTCCATCTGCGGTTGCGGGAGTTGATGTGGAGGCTTTGTTATATGGAGCTAAGATAATGAGAGAGAGATTGATGAATGATGCTTCTTTAAGTAATCCTTCATGGAAGTATGCTGCGATCCGTAATCTGCTTTACAGAAATGGAAAAAAGATAGAGGCGTTGGTATCATACGAACCTGCACTGCAATATTTCGCTTATTGGTGGCAACAACTCTATGGAGAAAGTGAGGGTAAGGAAGGCAAGGGACTGTTTCCTGTCGGTATATCAAACACAACCGATTTACATTCCTTAGGACAGTACATTCAAGAAGGAGAGAGGCTGATGTTTGAAACAGTGTTGCATGTCGAAAAAAGCAAACGCAGCATAGCTGTTCCGTTTGAAGAAAACGACTTAGATGGCTTGAATTATCTCACAAAATATTCTCTGTTACAGGTTAATCACATCGCAGAGCAAGGAACACGAAAAGCACATTTGGACGGAGGAGTTCCGCAATTGATAATAAGCCTTGAAAGTTTGAATGAAAGGGAATTGGGTGGCTTGATTTATTTCTTCGAATTTGCTTGTGCTTTAAGTGCTTATGTGTTGGGAGTTAATCCTTTTGATCAACCGGGTGTGGAAGCTTATAAACGTAATATGTTCGAGCTTTTGGGTAAGAAGAAATAGGAGTTTGTACTTTGTAAAAATTGAATAAATCTTTTTGAAAATAATGAGTATTGAAATCATTGCCCTAATAATTTTTGTCATTACTTATATCGGTATCATCTTTACGCGTTTACCGAAAATAAACATAGACAGACCTTCGGCGGCTTTCATAGGCTCGGTTGCGATGATGTGTTTGGGTGTGATAAGTTTTGAACAAGCCGTTGATTTTATTGATTTCAATACCATATTTCTTCTACTCGGAATGATGATTGTTATTTCGGCATTGAAAGCTGACGGCTTTTTCAATTTGATTGCCGAAAAAACGCTGTCTTTTGCAACAACCAAAACACGCTTGCTTTCTTGTATTGTTTTTATTTCCGGAGTTGGTTCGGCGTTTTTGGTTAATGATGCTGTCGTTCTGATATTTACTCCGATTATTATTTCGATTTGTGGCAGGATTCGCTCAAATCCCGTTCCTTATCTTATTGCCGAAATTCTTTCTTCCAACATCGGTAGTGCTATGACGATAACAGGAAATCCTCAAAATATGCTTATCGGACTTAGCAGTGGAATTTCGTATTTGGATTTTATGCTTCATCTTTTACCGGTCTCGTTTCTCGGTATGCTTTTGACTATTGCTGTTGTTAAATTGATATATCGTAAAGAATTTTCCGATAAAACGATTCTTAGTTATAAGATGGAAAGCGATTATAAGTTGAAAGACATGTACGCATCTACGATTATATTCGTTCTGCTTGTTGTGGGATTTTTCTTGGGTAAGATTCTCGATTTGCCGATTTGTGTAATTGCTTTGGCGGCTGCAAGTTTGATTATTTTGTTTTCCAAACATAAACCTGCCGCATTGATAAAAGAAGTCGATTGGGTTTTGTTATTGTTTTTTGCGGCTTTGTTTATAGTTGTCGGAGCAGTGAGATATACCGGGCTTTTGGATTCTTTGCTTGCCATACCTTTGAAAGATGATTTAGCAGGCTTGTTGTCGATTCATGGAATCAGTCTTGTGATGAGTCAGATTTTGAGTAATGTTCCTTATACGGTGCTTATGTTGCCACTTATGGAGACTGCGAATTCAGAAACTTTGTGGCTGGCTTTGGCATCTGCATCCACGCTTGCCGGAAACGCAACTATCATTGGTGCAATGGCAAATATCATAGTTATAGAGAGTGCCGACAAATACGGAATCAAGATAGGATTCTGGGAATTTTTCAAAAGCGGAATCATTCTTACTGTTCTCAGTTTCATACTTTCAATAGTGGTTTTACTTATTGTTGGTTAAATAAGGTTAAGATTTTGTGTTGTAGAACGGATTTTTTTTTCTAACTTTGCAAACTGAATCTTTGAAAAACGTTAGTACAACAAATGTTGAGTCGTCATTTCATACGCGCTAAAGTTCTGCAACAATTGTATGCTTGTATCGTATCGAAGCAGACCGATATCGCAATAGCAGAACAAGAATTGCTTGAAGGCATCGAGCAAACCTATAAATTGGAAGTCTATATCTATTCGGCAGTTTTAGAAATCAGAGATATAGCAGAAAATCAATTAGAAGAAGCCAAGACAAAGTTCTTTCCGACAGAGGAGGATTTGAATCCTAATATGCGATTTGTCGAAAATACATTGCTTGTTCAGTTGAGGGATAATGCAGAATTGTCGAAGGCTGTCGAGAAACTCAAAATCAATTGGGTGGAACAAAAAGATATGCTCAAAAATATCTTAAATCGTTTCAAAGAATCCAATTCTTACAAAACTTATATGGAGAAAGAAAAGTGCTCTTACGAAGATGATAAGAAGGTGGTTCTTCAATTGATGAGAAATTATCTTTTGAAAAATGAATCGTTTTTGGAGTTCTTGTTTGAGAAACAGCTATATTGGGAAAGTGATTTTTCGTTTGTAGGATTGACATTCTTGAACTATTTGAAAGAATACAAATCAGAGGATTCAAAAACGAAGCCTCTGTTTCAGATGTTCGACATAGAGAAAGACGATCGCAAGAGTTTTGCAATTGATTTGCTGACTAAGTCGCTCGTTCACTTCGATGAATATGATGAAATGTTCCATAAGCATGTCGAAAATTGGGATATGGATCGTCTTGCTTTTTTGGATAGAATCATAATAAAAATGGGTATGACCGAGTTAATATATTGTCCGACCATACCTGTGAGAGTAACTATGAATGAGTACATCGAATTGGCCAAAGAGTTCTCTACGGAGCGTAGTAAGCTGTTTGTGAATGGTCTTTTGGATAAATTTTTGATTGACTTGAGGGCTGAGGGAAAGATTAACAAGGAAGATGTCGATCAAGAGGAGGAGGAAGAGTAATGAAAAGGTTTTTTGTGGCATTATTTGCAATAGGTGTTTTGTTTTCGGCTTGTTCCAAAAAATCGGATGGTGAAAAGATTGATGTCTCTGTGATAGATAACATGACCACAATCAAGTTTGAACGAGATGTAATCGACTTTAAGAATGTGGAAGAGGGTGAAAAAGTGAGTGGCAGTTTTAAGTTCACCAATACGGGAGACCATAATCTTATCATCTATGAAGTAAACACATCATGCGGTTGCACAGTTGCCGATTACCCTCGTGGAGAGATTGCTCCGGGTGAAAGCGGTATGATTTCGGTTACTTATGATTCTGATGGGGCTAATGGAATGAGAATAACAAAACAAGTAACGGTAAATGCGAATACAAAACCTGCAAAGACAAATCTTAGAATCATTGCAGATGTTCACTAAAAAGGGAATAATAACATTAAATTAAACAATAAACAAAGATGAATTTACTAAACGTATTATTGCAAGCAGCGGGCGGAAGCGGTATGAGCTCAATCATTATGTTGGTTCTCATAATCGTTATCTTCTATTTCTTCATGATTCGTCCGCAACAAAAAAGACAAAAAGAAGAAAAGAAATTCAGAGACGCTCTTACAAAAGGACAAAACGTTGTTACAATCGGTGGATTGCATGGAAAAATTGCTGAAGTGAAAGAAACAACTGTTTTGTTGGAAGTTTCTCACGATGTCAAGATTGAAGTTGAAAAAACAGCAATAGCAATGTCTGTTGCGGTTGCTCAAAACAAGTAATCGACATCAGAAACAACTGAAATATTGAAGTGTCTTGCCGTTTTTCGGTCTTAGACGCTTCATTTTGTTTGATAAAGTATGCAAACAGATCGCAAAAAGAAAGGCAATGCTCTTTGTAAGATTTTGACCAATGCAAAAGTCAGAATCAGTATAATCTGTTTGTGTTTGAGTGGAGCTTTGTGGCTGTTTGTCGCATTGGGAAAAACTTATCAGTATAATTACTCAATACCGGTTTCATTTTTTAGTTCTGACAACCCGAATCAACAATTTTATTGTAGCGACAGCGTCATAGATATACATATCACAAGTAGCGGTTTTGATTTGCTTACAAGCCGATTGCTTTTTCGTAATCAAAAATCCATAGACATAGACGTAAACAAACTTTCGCTTAATATGCAAAGCGGAAATGCCAAGATACCTATGGGATTTATCAACAGCCAAGTATATTCCACAATAGGAATGGGAAAAGTTCCGATAGAAATAATGCCTGATACGCTGAATCTTAAATGGAACAAAACATATTCAAAGCAGGTTCCGCTTATAAATCGAGTGAAAGTTGAATGTGTTCAACCCTTTTCAAGTTCTGAGCAACCGAAATTAGAAAAGAATTTCTTAGAACTTGAAGGCACGAGAGAGGAACTGCGAAAGATAGATACGCTTTACACCAAAGAAATGACCTTGAAAGGAATCAACCGTGATTTGTTTGTTTTCGTTCCGGTGGAATTTGATCATAGTTCTACGAATCTTAATTTGCCGATGAGTATTGTGGGAATGAGCATAAATGTAAAAGAATATACGGAGAACGTTGTTTCGATTCCTGTGTCAGCAATAGTGGGAAAGAATGAAAAAATAAGACTTTTCCCATCTTCTGTAAAAGTCAGATACAAGGTTGCAATGGAAGACTTCAAGAAAGTCAATCCCGACGATATTTCTGCTTACGTTATAACAAACCTTGACAAGAATAAGAAAAAACTTCGTGTAATTCTGAAGAATGTTCCGGAGTTTGTTAAGGTATTATCGATAGATCCTCCAAAATTAGATTATATAATACAGAAATAATATGAGAAAAGCGAAAATAGGACTGACGGCAGGAATCGGCTGTGGCAAGTCTCTGATTGCCCGAGTATTTGAAAATCTTGGTATTTCTGTGTTTTACTCAGATAAAGAGGCAAAACGTTTGTATGATAACCCTTTGTTTCTGCAGGAAATAGTAAGGCGATTTGGAGAAATTGTGATTGAAAACGGAGAATTTCAAGCTCGTAAGCTTGCAGATATTGTTTTCAACGACAGAAATAAACTTCAAGAGTTGAACGAACTGATTCATCCGAAGGTTTTTGAAATTTTCGATCAGTGGAGTGAAAAACAGAAATCACCATACGTCATTATGGAAAGTGCAATCTTGTTCGAAAATGGATTGCAAACTCATTTCGATAAGATAATAAGTATAAGCACTCCGGAGGATATTGTTATAAAGCGAGTGATGGCAAGAGATGCATGTAGCAAAGAGCAAGTCTGTGCAAGGATGTCAAATCAGATGCCACAAAATGAAAAAAACGCTTTAGCGGATTACCTTATCGTTCACGATGATTCAAAGATGTTAATCCCTCAAATACTGAATATTCATACCGATATATTAAAGTATTTATTTAATCCAGAAAATCAGAAATAATTAACAATTAAATATTAAACACAATGAGAAAATTAGTATTATTTTTTGTTGCATTGTTTGTGTGCTTTTACGCAAATGCACAATTGAGTACAAATGAAATGCCGCCTTCTTTTTCATTGAAAGAAGATAATGCGGTAATCAAAACGATAAGCCTTGAAAAGCCTGACTTGACAAAAGTTATCGAAGAAGATGAAAGCGAAGAATCTTTATTCAAAATGAGAAGATTCGGAGTTATACTAAAGTGTGGAAAAGATTTCTTCGAACATGCGGATGTTACAACGAACGAGAAAGGTAAGATTTACCGCCTTGCGGTTGAAGTTCCTGAAGCTCAAGCGTTGATTTTCTACTCTGATCGTTTTGTTTTGCCAAAAGGAGGGAAGCTCTTCTTGTATAACGAAGACCGTTCAAAAGTATTAGGTGCGTTCTCTTATTTTAACAATCACCAATTGAAGACTTTCGCAACCGAATATTTGGAAGGAGAGAAGATAATCTTCGAATACTTTGAGCCAAATGATTTAAGCGAAAAAGCACAAATAGAAATAACCGAGATAGGCTATGCTTACAGAGACATTCTTGAGAAAGCATCAGACGAATATCGTTCTTCTGGCAGTTGTAATGTGAATGTGAATTGTTCTGAAGGGGATGACTACCGCAAACAACAAAGAGCAGTTGCGAGAATTCAAGTTAGAATGAGTCAATACTATATTGGATGGTGCACAGGTACGCTTGTAAATAATACAAGCTACGATAGAAAACCTTATCTTTTGACGGCT
>DEPP01000103.1:0-4393 GCA_002358835.1 Bacteroidales bacterium UBA3389 | reverse complement strand
ACGGCTGCTCATTGTATCGAAGATGTGGCCTCAACATCTTATTATTCGCAATTCGTATTCGTGTTTAAGTACGAAACAAGTGGTTGCAGCACACCGGCAAGTGAGCCATCTCGTTCAAAATCTCTAACAGGTGCCACACTCAAAGCTTATGACAATACATACAGTGGCAGTGGCAGTGATTTTTGTCTTTTCTTGCTTAATAACGATGTGCCTGAGAGTTATAATCCTTTTTGGTGTGGTTGGGATAATCGCAATAATGCTGTTTCGAAAGGAGTATCTATTCATCACCCTTCAGGAGATGTTAAGAAGATTTCTACATTCAATTCCAGACTTCAAAGTGCTACATTCAGCAGTAACTCAAGCAGTAGCGGTACTCACTGGGTTGTAAAATGGGTTGAAACAGAAAACGGATACGGAGTAACGGAAGGCGGTTCTTCAGGCTCAGCTCTGTTTAACGAATACGGACAAGTGATTGGCGATTTAACGGGAGGAATATCTGATTGCAATGTAAGCGATGATCAAAAAGTGGATTATTATGGTAAACTTTCATATTCCTGGACTTCAAACGGAACTTCAAACAGCAGACGTTTGAAACCATGGTTGGATCCGACAAATACGGGGGCTACTGCAATAGGTGGAATGGATTATTCTTCATCTATAACCGAAGTTGCTGCAGTTGAAGATATTACATCCGTATCTCCTAATCCTGCACAAAGCAGTTTGATGATAACTTTCGAAGACAGCTACCAGGATATAGAAGTTTCGATTTTCGATCAAACAGGACGCAATCTTTCAAATCAAGCAATACCATCTGCAAGCAGTAACTTTGTTTTGGATTTGAATCATTTGCAAAACGGTCTCTATATTGTGAGAATCAAAGCTGACGGAGCAGAATCTTCACATAAAGTAATAGTTAATAAATAATAAAGAAATACGATGAGAAAGAGAAAGTTGGTTGTTTTGATAATGCTTATCGGTTTGTTGTTTTCCGCATGTGCGAGCAGTTCTCCTTATGGGAAAAGACACCGTTCAAAACGTAAATGTAATTGTCCGACTTTCTCTTTCTTTTTTCAATCATCGGATGAAACAACTTACCGATTGCCTTCCGCCTGAATCTCATAAGCTTGTACAGAGTCAGCTTGCCGAATATGATAATCTTTCAGTTCGTTTGGTAAAGCCTCGCAAAAGAATACTCGGTAATTATTTCCAAGACGGAGACAGCAAACACATTATAACCTTAAACGAAAATCTTGCTCCGTATGCAATGCTTTTGGTTCTGATTCACGAACTTGCACACTTGGAAACTCGATTGAAATACGGCAAAAAGGTCAGTTCTCACGGTAAAGAATGGAAACAGATATATTCTTCATTGCTTAAAAACCATATTTACGAGAATATATTCCCCAAACAATGGTCAGAAATTGTTTTCTTACATGCACAAAAGCCTTGTGCAACGTTTCCGAAAACTCTCGATTTCACAAGACAATAGCATTCTAAGCTTTATATAATAGCATAAAAGAATGATTTCGTCGGATTTTATAATCAATGAAATCATTCTTTGTTTTGTATAATTAAAATCAAGAATCAGAAAAATAAAACAAAGAATCAGAGAATTGTTTTCAAGCTTAGTTAATATATTTTGCAAACATATGCCGTGCTAAGTCTCTTATAGCAAAATTTCGCAAATCATTTATAAAACAATTTAATATTACACTATCTTACTTTTCTAAGCATTTTGCTGTTTTTCTTGAATATATTTCAATACTTTGTAATAAAGCCTTATTGATGTGTTGACTACTAAATAATCATATTGTCGATATTCTAATTCAGGCTTTCTTCCGGATTTTTCCCATTGTTCAATCAATTGATCCCAAGAAGCAAGACGTGCTAGTTTTTTAGTTACTTCATTTTCTTCTTCTGTCATTTCAAGGCTACTTTCATATCCCATTATTTCATGAGATGAAACCCATCTTAAATGTTCGAGTTTTGCAATATTGGTTAGCAGTCTAGCAAGTTTTGCATCCTCAACCAATTCTCCTGAACCATAGTATACGTTTCCATTAACATCCGTTCCGTATGCATCGAACTTGAATCCTTTCTTCATATATTCCTCAACCTTCTCAATATCATTTACAATACCCATTAACTTCATCTTAGTATAGATATGATAAGCCTTTGAGAAATCTTGGAATTCCTTTCGTCTTAAAGAATTGTATGCACAAATGTGGTTTTGAGAAAGCGCTCGTTCTTTTATCGCTCGTTCTTCCCATGTGTTTCTAGACAAATCTTCCGATTTTATTGTCTCATAATCACTATAAAATTCTTCAGCACGTTGCTTTACATGGTATTTTGCCACTGTGCTACCAATGAATATGCTTTCATAGGTTCCAAATACGCGTATGTATTCGTTGTTATCAACTTTATAGTAGTTTATTATCTTTTTGACAAATTTCAAATTCGAATCTTTATGTAGGCGAATATATATTGCAAAATTGTCTAGTTTTCCCTCTCTTTTACGATAGCAATAATTGAATAAATCGATGGCTGTTGAAATATTTAATCTATCCTCGCCCATTGCTATAATGACATAGTTCAATTTGTCGGCTATCGTTTCTATTTTCTGCCAATAATCAGCCGTTCCTATGCCTAAGTTTTCAAATGTCAATAAGTCGCTATCTTTTAAGGCTGGACGTTGTGATAGGTATGTTCCTTTCTTTATCTCTATGTTTTTGTCGATAATAGTGCAATGGAACTTTGAACGGTTCCCATCTTCACCTATAAATGCTCCATATTCGTACAAATATGCTAATGCCTCTTTGGCAGTGTCTCCAAAGCCGAGAATCAATGAATTGAATTCAGAAGTGACAATACCCTCATCGTTATGTTCTACAAAGTTTATAGGGTGTTGATTTTGGTCAAGCTTCAAGCTTTGTATAGCCAACAAAGGTGTGTCTACCAAATCTACATAAGCAATTTCGGTATTGCTCTTTCCATCTCTTACAAAAGAAACATTCTTTGCATCTTTATGAGCTTGGCAGTAGAAGGAAATGTTTAAACGATGGCTTTCTACAAACTCACTGCGTAATAATCTGTCCAATTCCACTAAGTTATCACCCTCGTTTTCGGACAATATAAAGATAGAGAACTTACTTCCTTTGTTTTCCCTTAATAAAGTTCTATATTTCTCTTTTGCAATAATTAATTCCTCATCATCGCAATTTTCTTTGAATTTAAGTTCAAGTTCGTTTTCGACTTTCTCAATCTCCGCACCCTCTAAATAATATTTGTCTTTGCCAAATATATTTTCTAGATGTTTCTCAAAATAATCTTTCGATGTTTTTTCGTTATTGCTGTAAAAGACTAGACCATTAACCTTTTCGGACATCTCTATATCCTCTACGGTAATGCTTGATGCTGATAAGAAACTCATAAAACCTTCTTTGTGAGCTTTGTGTGCATCTTTCTTTAATTTGAAAAATAGTATTAAATAGTCATCTTTTCTATTTGAGCTATTAACAATCTTTGCCAAGGAGGTAGATATTTCACTTACACCCCAAAATATAAAGACTTTTTTTGCTTTCTTGACTCTTTTCCTCAACCTACGCTTTACCATGCCTTTGTACAGGAAGGTTTGTAATAAGAATTCAAGACTTAACGACACCGCCATAAAGTGAACAATGGTGAAAGATATCATATAAGCAACACTTTCGTGGCAAGCGTGTCGCACTTCTATCAAATCGGAATGGGAGGCAAACATTTCAATAGAAGATAAGGCTGCACGTAAAAACAATGCTAAGAGCGATTCTTTTGTCCCTCCATCATAAAAGCCTATAGAATACAAAAGAAATCCGAAGAAGAAAACAAGTCCGGCTAATATACCAAGTAGTTTTCTTCTTATAAGAATTCTATTTCGTCCGCCATACCATAAGGATAGTAGAAGGATTACCGATATTGGTGCCAAAACATTTAATCCAATTTCCATCATACCAATTTCCTCACGGCTTAAAGCTTGAAGAGTTAATTCTACTTCTTCACCATGATGTTCTGTTGCTACTTCATGACCCTTTTGAGCTATTGTAATCAACGTGTCAGCTACATGTGTAAGTGTATCTTTCATGTAATTTTGTTATGCTTAAGATAAATTCTTCTTATAATTAAAGGTTTTATATACTGTATGATTTATTTGTGTTTATCTGTGATAAATCAATTAAATACATTTCAATGTACAAGTATACAATCCCTGTGCAAAGAAAATGTTTTTTTTTGATATATACAAGTATTTTTTGAAAAATATTGTAAGCTGTCCGGCATTATTTCAAAGGAATTTTGCGAGATTTGAGATTTTTGCAGAAATTTATTTGAATATTCTGTCGGTAGAGCAGCTATGGAGCAA
>DEPP01000105.1 GCA_002358835.1 Bacteroidales bacterium UBA3389 | reverse complement strand
AACCCTCAGCCGCAGTTGCTATTCCGCCTGCTTCGTATGCAGAATCGGTCAAAGACCAATTATTAGATACGAATACACCGTATTCATGTCCCCAACAATCGAATGATGTCATACCTTCCTCGAAACTTTCCTCAAAAGGAACAACATCAATTGCAGAACAAGCTGTCTTTATCTTCATTATCTCACCATATCCCACCTTATCGGCAGTCTTGGCGTAAGCTCTGACATAGTATTCTGTGTTCGGCATCAAAGCGTTCAATCCTACGGTAAAGTTATCAGCTGTTCCGCTTGCAACAACTGTGTTACATGCTATCGTAGGAATTGATGTAGTATCGGAGAAACAAACACCGCGTTCTATGATACTAAGACTTTGTCCGTTATTTACACTTGCCACAACGCTGATGCTGTCAGAGAATCCTTCTGCACTTACGGTTGTAACCACAGGTCTTGTATTGTCAACCGTACCATAAATAAAGGTTATATTTTTTGTTGTTGTGTTTTCAGCGATACTTGTTATTGGTCGATTAAGATTTGCTCCTGATACTGTCTTACTATTAGGCGTTGAAGTGTCTGTAAAAATTGTTTTGTTACTTGTGCCGGGGAATGGATTGCCTGCTCGAGAGTATGGATTCGAATTTGCTTCCTCCAAATCCAATCCAGGACTTGTTGGGATACAGTTCGCACAATTGTGGTTCCAACCTGTAACAGATTTATTTACATGGAAAATCAACATTCCGTGTCCGGGAAGATAATAATCCCAACCTACTTTTTGTCTGTTTTCCAATATAAAAAATTCATCAGGACTTACAGTCATCTTATACGCTTTGTTATCAGAATGCAATGGAGGCAAAGTTGTACTTCCCTCTTCAAGCAATTCTTCTATTTCTATATAACCTCTGACCGTTCTTTCGTGAGCTGACCAAAGCGGAGGGCACTTCCCACCGTTGTTATAGTTACCCGAACACATTAAATCCCATTCTCCATGATCGGCAAAGCTGCCTTGTTCTTCGTAATCGGTATCATAATAGTCTGCTTGTCCCAAAACGTGAGAAAATTCGTGGCATATAGTTCCGATTGTCATCGGTTGTGGATTATATTGTGAACCTCCGTTCTCAGAAGATACGCCATAGTTATATACATATACGCCATCGACAGCATAAGGTTCCAGAAGATGCGAACGATGTGGCCATATAGTGTTTGCAGCTCCACCGGATGCGGCAGAAGGTCCTGCATAGATAACATAAACACAAGAAACCTGATTACCCTCTCCGTTAGTAAATTCGGAGAAATCGAGTTCCAAATTAGCGTGTTCAACAGCCTCGATAACCAAATCGCGAGCTCTCATATCGGCATTTGTTCCTGGATAATTTTCTCCATAATAATTCAAATCATTTGCTGCGGTATATGGTCCTAAAACAGTGGCCTCGACATTCAATTTACCTGCCGAAGATGCCTTAAAGTAGTCATGGATACTTCCTTGATGGCCGTTAACCGAATATCCTACCTGATTGAACAAAGCATCCACCTCTTCGCGAGAAGATTCAAAAGCGACATCGGCATAAGACATCAATATAACAACCATTTTATATGTTTCGATTTCATTTACTCCGCTCTTTGCTCCCACACGTTTTGCTTCGAAATCATCAACTGCCAACCACAATTGTTTCAAATAAGAAATCTGTTCGGATGAATAAAACAAGGCTTTATTTAGTGTTGAAACGAATGCCGTTTCTTCAGCCGTTCTGTTTTCAGGATTGTGAGCTATAACATTCGAAGGCATCATTCCTCCTTTACCATCTGAAATGGCATAAACAAAATCACCGTTATCGGCTCTCATCAAAGTATATCCGTCTGTACTTTTAGCCCAACTGACTTTTTCATCTCCTTTCAAAACAACCGTAACGGTACTTCTGTCCGATTGAACAAAGTCTAATGGGTACGGGTAAGCAACAACGGCAAACAAACCCGTATTGATGCACATCATCATCAATAATAAAATCCACAATGCTTTTTTCTTCATATTCTTATCTGTTATTCATTTCTTTTCAAACTTGCAAAAATAAACAGAATCTGTGAATTATCAAATACAAAAACCGAAAAAACTGCGTATTTCCAACAGTTTTATTGGTATAACAAAGTTCTATATATTGGTCTGAACGATAAAATATCCGCAATCAAATAGCTTGAAAAATATTTCTTGATTTCAGATTTTTATTTCTTGATTTCAGAGAAATGAAACAAAGATCCATTTCGCTAAAATCAAGAAATAATTTTTGCTGATTTTACCGCATATTTTTGGCTTTTCTTTTGGCTTTTGGCTGATGGCACATTGCTCGATACTCTCAGCCTTCCACTTTTGCCAATAGCCAATATCTAAAAGCCAAAATAAAACAAAACGAGCGTTCGATTTGCTTTTGCAATTGCGAACGCTCGTTTTGTTTTTCTCGAAATTTGATTTCGGTTATTCGCTCATTACTTGCCCCACAGGCTTTCTAAGCATCATTTGCATGTTTTTCTTGATTACATATGAGCCTCTCTTGTCTAACTTATATGGTTTCAACCAACCTCCCATCGCTTGAAAGGCTCCCGGTTCACCTTCTTTTGCAGGAAAGAAATAATCCGACATCTCTTTTTCCTCAATCTTTCGTCCTATGTATATAGTATCCAATTGGAAAGCGTTAATCGTTGTGGTAAGAGTTTGCAATTTGGTTTCCTTGTCTTTTTCCTTCTTTGTAGGTATTGATTTGTAAATAGGACGACCTTTTGCATCGTAGGTCTTGGCATAGAACTTAAGTCTTGCTTCGTTTTGTTGCAATTCTATAGGAACTCTTACTGTGATTATCGGTTCGAAGTTCTCTTTGTTTTGACAACTTTCGTAGTCAGGTTGGTGTTCTGCATCGATTACGATATAGCCTGCATTGATTATATATTGCTTTTTGTGCGGAATAAGGTGATAATTCGAAGTAAGATCCTCAAAAGTCATATATTCCTTATAGCTGATATTGCAACTGTATTCTATCGTGTCTTTGGTATGTGTAATCGATTCCAAAGCTCCTTTCGGTATCATAACCTCAGAACAGCTTGCACTCAAAACACTGTCATTTGCAGGATAGTAATAATCGAAATATTCTCCCAAACAACCCTCTGGATCGTTTTCTATGACTATGTGAACCTTACCGACAAGACTTATTCCGTTGCTTACCCTTTCTTCTTCGCTCTTTTTGTAAAGATTTATCCACTTAAAGTCGAACGGCATTTTGTATTTGATGAAATAAGGCATCTCTCCACTGCATGAATGCATGTAAGTGCTTGGTGTGCGTTTAATTATAAACTCAGATTCTTCCCTTGAGGAAAAATAATTGAAGATCATGACTGCTCTGTCTCTTGCCAAAGACGCATTGAGTTCGTTCAATGGTTCAGCATCATCGTATGCCTCGATGGTCATCTTATAGAACTTGTTATTATCTTTATTGAAAGCAATCGAATATATGCTATCCAATATATCCAATCCTGCTTCGGTATAATAGGCTGAGGCTGGTTCAAAACAGATATAAGCTTCCATTTTGTTTGGATATGGATCGACAGAAACCTGTTCTCGTTTGTTTGCAGTTCTTTTCTTTTTTGGCGGCTGTGGCATTATGATAAAATCGCATCCGTTTTCAGGTATGTCGATTGTTTGTGTATTTGTGTTTTGCGTTTGTTGATTTTGCGGCGTTCTTGCCCTTGCAGGCTGTGCTGAAAGGCTGACACATAACAACATTATACAGATAGTTGACAGTAAACTTTTAATCATAGCTTTATAGTTGTTCGTTTATTAAATCCTTTATTATCGTTTCCGCAGTATATCCTTCGGCTTGAGCAGCATAATTCAAGACTATTCTATGTCTTAATACCGATACAGCTACCGCATCCACGTCTTCTATATCTGGAGAGTACTTTCCCCTCAATGCAGCATGGCACTTGGCTCCGATGATAAGGTATTGTGATGCTCTCGGACCTGCACCCCAAGAAAGATATTGCTTAGCTAACGGACTTGCTTTTTCGTTCTGTCTTGTCTTGGTAACAAGTCTTACCGCATATTCGTAAACATTATCACTCACAGGTATGCTTTGCACAAGTCGTTGCATTGTTTGGATGTCCTCCAAACTTAATATTTGTCTAACTTCAACTTGCTTTCCAGTTGTCGTTTGCTTAAGTACTTGGACTTCTTCTTCAAATGAAGGATAATCAAGCCAAAGCATAAACATAAATCTATCGAGTTGAGCTTCGGGTAATGGGTAAGTACCTTCTTGTTCTATAGGATTTTGGGTTGCCAAAACAAAAAACGGCTCAGGCAATCTATATATCTTTCCATTAACTGTTGCACTATGCTCCTGCATTGCCTCTAACAATGCAGCCTGTGTTTTGGGCGGTGTCCTATTTATTTCATCTGCCAGAACTATATTTGAGAAGACAGGCCCTTTTATAAATTCGAATACTCGGTCTCGATTCAATATTTCGCTACCAATAATGTCGGAAGGCATCAAGTCGGGTGTGAATTGTATTCTGTTGAAACTCAAGCCAAGCGTTTTTGCTATCGTATTTACGAGTAATGTTTTTGCAAGACCCGGAACACCTACCAAAAGACAATGTCCGCGAGAAAAGATGGTAATCAATAATTGGTTTATTACCTCCTCCTGACCTACAATAACCTTTGCAATCTCTGCTTTAAGGTCATTACACTTTGCCGACAATATATCAAGTTGTTCTACTTCCGATGCCATTGACATTCTTATTTTTTCAACCAATTCAACTTAAAATCGCAGTCTTGGTAGTCTTTATCTATTCTTATATAAGTTTTCGCTATTCTTTTTTCTGCCCACTCTTTAATTATATCGAGTTTTCTTGAACTTAGAGCCGATTCTTGTATCTTTCCGTAGTCATCAACAAGGTTTACTCTATGTGCATCCACCTTTTTGTCAACCTTTATCAGACGATAAGCATTTGCTGATTCAGCTTTGAATAAGACAGGATTTGTTATATCTCCCTCTTTCATTGAGCTGAAATCCACTCTATCCAAGTTTGACATAGTTTCATTTATATTATCTTTTGTGAAAGAAGCACTTGCGTTATACGGATTTATTACCAAACCACGGTTTATCTTTGATTCATCATCTGAATACTTGATTATAGCATCTTCAAATGTGATTTCACCTTTCTCTATCTCTGATTTGATTTTTTCCAATTCTTCTTTGGCTTCGAGCAATTGAGCATCCGAAACCTTAGGTTGTAACAATATATGTCTGCAATTAACTTGATTACCCCGTCTTTCTATCATTTGAATGATATGAAATCCGTATTGAGTTTCTATAACAGGCGAAATTTCTCCATCTTGCAAGGCAAAAGCAGCGTTTTCAAACTCACTGACCATATCCCCTCTCGAAAAGAATCCGAGTTCTCCCCCTTTCTTTGCAGAGCCTGGGTCTTCTGAATACAGCAATGCAATAGTGGAGAATTTACTTCCTTTAAGTATTCTATCTCTATAGTCGTTCAACCTATCCTTTACTGCATTTTTTTCTTCTTCCGACACTTTTGGCAACTTCACTATTTGAGAAAAGACATATTCATCCTCAGCTATAGGAAGACTATCTTGAGGTATGGATTTGTAAAAGTCAGCAACTTCTTGCGGAGTTATAGTTACATCACCCGTAAGTTTATGCTCTATCTGGCCAATCATTATGTTTTCTCTGATAACATCGCTATAAAATGCTCTGATTTCGCTAATGGATTTTTTCATTTGCTTTTCCAGATTCTCAACAGAGCCATACATTTGAACCATATACTTGATTCTGTTATCCATTTCTCTGTTCACTTCCTCATCTGTAACAACTATAGAATCTTTTTCGGCTTGATGCAACATCAATTCATTGATCAACATGCCTTCAAACAAATCACAACGAACCATAAAGGCATCTTCGATAATTCCTCTATTCGATTTTTGTTGAAGATATGCAGTTTCCAATTCGGATTCTTTAACCATATTTTGTCCGACAACAGCAATAACTTTATCAACAACTTGAAGATTATCTGTGTTTTCAGTTTGAGAATACGCAGATGCGGAACTGCAAAAAGCAATTACCGCAAACAATATAATTTGAAAAAATCCCAATCTATTCATACAATAACTCAGACTATTTTATGCTTTTATAAACTTGCTGATTCACCTTATAGTCATATTTATTTCTCAAGTCCTCTATCCATTGCTTCTCCAAAAACAATTGATAATCAGAAGTAACCAGACCTTTACAATCACTCAACTCCTTAGGTTCAATATCAACCCAATCATTCAACAGCACAAATATCTTTCTTTTTTCTTTGCCTGCATCGCTATAGTACTTCAATGTACCACTTTTTTGACTCGCATCACTCCAAAGCAAAGAGTCTATGATTTTATTATCGCCTTTTTCGTATTTTTTCCACTTGTAGACGATCTTCTCATCTTTACCCTCTTCGATTTTCAATTTCTTTGCCAACTTTTCTTTGATTTCTTCATTCGATAAACCTTTGCGAATGTATTTATTTAATAGTTTCTCGATTTTTGCAGGCTTTTCATCCGAGTCAATACTCCAAAGGGTTGCACCTACTCTTGGTTCCCAATTGTACTTTGCCCTATTTGCCGTAAAATACTCTTGTAAACCGATAGTATCAAGCAGAGATTTATTCCACACCATTCGATCTGTTATGGAGAAAATAAGAACTCCATCTCTGAATTCATCAATAGTTGCCTTCAAATCAGGATATTTGCTTTCTAATTTGCTATCTGCGTATTTTACAACCTGCTCCAAAACAACGTCATCGTATATTTTCCCAATATATTCAGGGATATAACTCGGTGTTTGCTTTGATTGGAACTCCTCAATCTTCTTTACAAAGTCCAAGACTGTGAATGAATAATCACCAATTCTGAAAAGTTCTTCTTGATTATTGAAATCCGTCGGCATTTTCCAAGTTCCTGCGAATATGGAATCATTAACTATTTTTACAACTTCAGACAGAAGTTCTTTTGATTCTTGGAAACCATATTCTTTTTTTGCTTTCTCTGCAAACGATTCTATGGTTTTGAAACTTCTTTCGTCCTTTGATATTCTGTTTTCTATATTTGCCTTCTGTTCTTCGAAAGTCGGTATCGGTCTAAACTTCAAAGGTCTCACTATATGCCAACCTATGCTACTTCTAAACGGCTTTGAAGTTTCCATTGGCTTCATATTCTTGAGCATCGCAATGTATTCAGAAGGCAAAGATGAGATTGTTTGTTTGTTAAGCACCCCACCATTGTTTACAGAATAAACATCATTAGAATATTTCTTAGCAACAGCTACAAAAGATGAATCATTTGACAATTCATTCCATGCCTTGTTTATCAAAGACTCCGCTTCAGTCTCTCCATGTTTATCAAACGATACCCAAATGTGTGCAATATCCATAGTGCTACAAAAAGCAGGTACTCTATCAAATAGTTTGATTATATGGTATCCGAAACGTGTTCGAATAGGCATAGACACCTCGCCAACATTCATCGAATAACAAGCCGTTTCAAAAGGATAAATCATACTCATTGAGGTAAAATAACCCAATGCTCCGCCTGTCCCTGGTATTGTTACTTTGGTTTTCTCATCTGTTCTGTCTTTTGCAGACGGGTCATCTGAGAATTCCTTTGCCAAAGTTGCAAAATCCTCTCCCTCTATTATTCGTTTGCGAATCTTCATTGCTTTGTTGTATGCCGCCAACGTATCTTTCGGAGTAGCATTTGCAGGTATGTTTATCAGTATGTGAGAAGCCGAGACGATTTCTTTTGTCCTTTCATAAGCTTCATCAATCAATTGCTTACTTACTGTAGCATCATTAAGATATGGAGCAACCAATTGTTGTCTGTATTGTTTTGTTTCATCCAAATAAGACTTCAATGTATCCAAACCCAATTCGCGAGCTTGTGTAAGCTTCATTTTATAATTGATAAACAATTCCAAGTACTCGTCAAGTTCTTCTTGAGAAAACGAAGCACCTTTGGAAGGAGTGTTCTTTTTGAACATTCTGACAAAGTCTTCCTTCAAAATTTTCTCTCCTGCAACTTCTATAACTACATCATTATCTGATTGTGCAATTGCACCTAATTGAAAAAGGGCAACAACACAAAAAAGCAAGAATCTTTTCATAAAAGCATTTTATCTTGAATAATTAGGAGCCTCTTTCGTTATCGTAATATCGTGCGGATGGCTTTCAGCATAACCTGCCGCTGTAATCTTGATAAATTTCGCTTTTCTCAAAGTCTCAATATCAGGACTACCGGTATAACCCATTCCCGCTTTCAAACCGCCGACCAATTGATAGATTACTTCGCTTACAGTTCCCTTATAAGGCACTCTTCCGACGATTCCTTCTGGCACAAGCTTCTTTATATCATCCTCCATATCTTGGAAGTATCTGTCTTTCGAACCTTGTTGCATTGCATCCAAAGATCCCATTCCTCGATACGATTTAAACTTTCTTCCTTCATAGATGATAGTATCCCCAGGGCTTTCTTCAACTCCTGCCAACAAAGAGCCAGCCATTATAGAGCTTGCTCCCGCAGCCAAAGCCTTTACTATATCTCCCGAATATCTTATTCCTCCGTCTGCAATCACAGGAACATTTCTTCCTTCCAATGCTTTTGCAACGTCATACACGGCTGTCAACTGAGGAACGCCGATTCCCGCCATTACTCTTGTTGTACAAATACTTCCAGGTCCGATTCCGACCTTCACAGCGTCTGCACCTGCATCAGCTAATGCCAATGCGGCTTCAGCTGTTGCTATATTGCCACAAACAACATCAACATCAGAATATTGAGACTTTACTCTCTTCAACGTATCTACAACATTCTTTGAGTGCCCGTGGGCCGTATCGATAACAATAGCATCTGCACCCGCTGCAATCACAGCAGCAATTCTTTCATCCATATTAGCCGTTACCCCGATACCTGCAGCAACTCTCAATCTTCCCAATTTGTCTTTGCAAGCATTTGGACGCTCTTTCAATTTTATGATGTCTCTATAGGTAATCAAACCTACTAATTTACCATCCTTATCGACGACAGGCAATTTTTCGATTCTATGAGCCTGAAGAATATCTGCAGCTTGCTCAAAATCTGTTCCGCTTGGAGCTGTAATAACTTCACGAGTCATTATCTCAACTATCGGACGATTGATATTTCTTTCAAATCTCAAATCTCTGTTGGTAACAATCCCAATAAGTTTACCTGCATTATCAACAACAGGAATACCACCTATTGAAAACTCTTTCATCATTCTCAAAGCATCTCTGACCAAAGCAGTTTCGTCCAAAGTAATCGGGTCTGAAATCATTCCATTCTCAGCTCTCTTAACTTTTGACACTTCAGCAGCTTGCTTTTCTATCGACATATTCTTGTGCAACACACCGATACCACCTTCTTGAGCCATTGCAATAGCCAACTTTGCCTCAGTAACGGTATCCATCGCAGCAGAAACAATCGGAACGTTTATCGCAATATTGCGACTGAACATAGAATTTATCTTAACATCTCTCGGAATTATCTCCGAATAAGCAGGGACAAGTAGCACGTCATCATACGTCAATCCCTCTCCAACAAATTTGTTTGAATCTGAAAACATTACTCAAAAATTTTCGTGCAAAGATATAAAGAATTTGGAACACAAACAACAAACTCCGTTACTTTTCGGTTCGAATTTTAGTATTGCGATAGATTTTCACACAAACATAACCGCAAGACAAAGCTATCAACAGAGAAACGCAAGTTCCCAAAGGCACAGTGTTTTGCATAGGTTCGAAACTATTAGTAGCGACATTATAATACCTATATTGATACGGTGATTCCACCGATTCTCTGTAATTCCATCCGCCATGCGTACTCGGAACAGGTGGTTGAGAAAACGCAAAACAACTTACAATACACAAAAGTACAACAATCAAAATCTTCTTCATATCAAATGCTTATTATTTTGGTGAAATATTCTTTTCCATTACTCTTTACTACAAGAACAAAACTACCTTCAAAAGGTAAAGTCAAAAATTCGGTTTCAGTGCGTAAGATTTCACGACCTTGAATATCAAATAAAACAACCTCTTCTATTTGTTGCGGATTCTTTATCTCGATATTACGTCCGATTTGAATGTATTCTACTTCATTATCTTCCTTGTTTACAGATGATAAAACACGTTTCTTTACAAGCAAATCAAACGTTCTTATCTCATTTGCAGAATTATAAGAAATCGAATACAAACTATCATCCAACAGACTGCAAACCAACGATTCAGAATCTGCGTCAAGCAAATCCACTCTCTCAAAATCACCCGTATATTCATACAATTGCAATTTCAAATCGCCAACATTCTTCGATAGAACATTGATTCTAAGACGCAAACTATCATCTAATTCGCTTAAAGAGGCAATCGACAAAGACAAATCATTGATAGAGCAATACAAATCAGGAGCAGAGCCAATGCTAAACATCTTATAAGTATCGTATTTGTCGTATAACGAATCTGAATCACTTCTAAAATATATTTTCATCTCATCATAACCACCGTCAGATAAAAGTCTGAATTTCAAATTCTCTATTACAGACTTAGCATTTATGTTTTGGTCAGGTGCAACTGCTTTCTTTCTCAAAACAAGACTATTAGTTGCACTATCGACTTTTGTCATCAGTCCACTGAAAGGCGGAACAGTAAAATCTCCTGGCAAGTTATTATCATTTGGAATATAAGCTCCTGTTTGCGGATTCAACAACCACATACCTCTTACATTATTAAACGTAAAGTTATTCAAGCCCACAGAAAAAGGATATGGATTACATACCAAATGATAGCCGTTTCCAAGCGACTGATTATAGCTTGCATTATTCAACAATACGATAGAATCTTCCAAAAACAAATCTCCTTTGAACGAAAGCGTCTTATCATCCTTGTATGCAACGAGATAGCCGTGCTTATTGGTAAAGAAATTCGCATCTTCGACATTCTGCAAATAAGGAATCCAAGCATAGCGAGCCTCATCCAAATAATACAAATCGTCTTCATATCCTCGGTTGAATGATTCGGCTATACTTTCTCTCGTACTGCTATTCACATCTATCGGAACACCAAACAAATGCCACCCATTAACATTTTCAGTATATTTATCAAAAGATGCCTGCACCTCAACATTATTTACCGAAAATGTCCCCTCTATTGACAATTCCGATTTACCGTTATCCATTGGCGAAGCAGAATAATCAGAACACAAAACCAAATCCGAGCAACTCACACTATCTCCTTCGGCAATTGTAATCTTATGTCCCTTGTTTACAACCACTTTATCATAAGGTTCAGGCACAACACCACCCGACCATACCGAAGATTCGCTCCAACTGCCACTGCTTTGAGTTTCAACGATATTGCCTGTGGAGAACGTATGCGTGAAAAGAGTATCGGTTCCTCGCTTTAGAATACAAAGATACTTCGTTTGAGATTCCAAATCACTTAAAACCAATTCGTTGTCCGGAACTTCCAAGTTCACATCTCTGACATAAGTATATGTAATCGGTGTTGCTAAACTATGTCTCAAAGATACATCATTCAGATTCGTTGCATTAAAGGGAACAGAATCCCATTCACTATTTATATCCTTAAAATAAGGAATTTGAATATTTGTGGGATTCTTTTTAATACCTTGTCTTATTGTTGTCTTTCGAGTAAGTATTGTATTTGCATAAGTTGCGGTTCTGTCGGAAGTTTCTAACAATTTTCCAAATAAATCAACCGTATCTCTGTAATTTCCTTCAGTATCTTTCTTCAAAAGAGCAAAAGCATCATTTCCCCCTATAAATCCATTATTGTTTGTTATTGGAAACGCAATATAGTCATAATCAGACATTGTTTCCAATTTATACAATACACTTACATAACTTTCTCTTTCTATTGTATCACTATTAGAAAAGTGATACCTCATTATAGCCCCTGCATTACTTTGTCTTTGAGGATAAAACACAACTTCATAATCACCCAAACAAACATCCTTACCCGTACCATTAAATATCTCCAATCCAAAATTATTAGTTGTAGTAGCTATTCTTGAAAAGAAAAGGTCTTTTGTTGCGTTCTCAACCTTGTAAAGGCTCAATGATGTAGGCGAACAATCACCGCAATCTTCCCATTCCAATTTGACCGAGTTCGGATCTTGAATTCGCGAAATTATTTCTTGATTTCGTTTTTTTGTTTTCAAGAAATATTTTTCCGAAACTTGATTTTGATTATCCGTTATTTCGACATAGTAGCCTGTATTAGGTAAAAGATTGTTTATCAGTAGTTCCCCATTATTCATAGTATCGTTTTGAGCAGGCAAAACCTCTCTTGGAGAAATTATTTTGATGTAATCGATGTAAAGAGTCTTACTACCGTTAGATGAGAATAGCATTCCATTATAATTTTCGCTAACTTCATATAACAAATTCTTTATTCCACTATTACTTGATATTACTTCATCGTTTATCTTCAAAGCATCAGAACTTCCAGATTTAATTCTTATTAACGCTTTTGAAGATTGAGGAATGTTTATTTGAGGTGTAGAGAATTTTCCTTGATATAATACAGCCCAATTCGTGTCATTAACTTGAATATTCTGAGCTCTGCAGCCGGGGAATTGAGTAAGGCTGTGCGGAATCTCAACCAAGCAAGCCGCACCTCCTATTGGAGAGGCACTCCTTACTTGATCGCTTAGGAAGTTCTCAAAGTTCTCTTCGAAGATAAGGGTATCCTTAAATACGGTTATTGATACCGCTTCGCTATTAAGAGGAGTTTCAAAACTCAATCTTGCAGTTGTGCAAGTCGTTTCAATTTGCGGTTCACTCTGAGCAAGCAGGGTACAACCAAACGCAAGAGATAACAATGTCATCAAACAAATGATTCTCTTCATATCAAAAAGGTATTAAATGATTTAATTATCGGATTATCTGCCCCAGCTTTCCCTATCGAGGCTTCTGTATGTGATTGCTTCGGCTAAGTGTTCGTCTTGAATATCTTCAAATCCCTCCAAATCGGCTATTGTTCTCGATACTTTCAATATTCGATCGTATGCACGGGCAGAAAGTTGCAATTTTTCCATTATTGTTTTCAGCAATTCCAATCCTGAAGGCTTTATCTTACAATACTCTTTCATCATCTGCGTATTCATCTGTGCATTGCAGTGAACATCGGGATAATCTTTGAATCTTTCTTGTTGAATTTTCCTTGCTTTGATTACCCTTTCTCTTATAACAGCACTCGATTCTCCTTCACGCATTGCGGACAACTCTTTGAAAGGTACGGGAACTACTTCCAACTGTATATCGATTCTATCTAATAGCGGACCGGATATTTTGTTCAAATAGCGATGCACAGCTCCTGATGCACAAGTGCAAGGTTGCGTAGGGTGATTGTAATATCCGCAAGGACATGGATTCATTGCAGCAACCAACATAAAACCAGCGGGATATTCCGAACTCTGTTTTGTTCTCGATATAGTTATCTTTCGTTCTTCCATCGGCTGACGCAATACTTCCAAAACGCTTCTCTTAAATTCCGGCAATTCATCAAGGAATAACACTCCGTTATGCGAAAGCGATATTTCTCCCGGTTGAGGATACGCTCCTCCTCCAACCAAAGCAACGTCGCTTATCGTATGATGCGGACTTCTAAACGGTCTTACGGAAACCAAAGACTGATTTGTAGTCATCTTTCCTGCAACAGAATGAATCTTTGTCGTTTCAAGAGCTTCGTCAATCGTCAAAGGAGGCAATATAGATGGCAATCGCTTGGCAAGCATCGTCTTTCCACTTCCCGGAGAACCTATCATGAGAATATTATGTGAGCCTGCAGCTGCAATTTCCATTGCTCTCTTGACACTCTCTTGCCCTTTTACGTCTTTGAAGTCAAATTCGTAATTATCCAAACTTCGTGCAAATTCTTCATTTATATCGAAAGACTCGCTTTGAAGCGTTATTACTCCGTCAAGAAAGTTGATTACCTCCAAAATATTCTCAACTCCATAAACCTCAATATCGGAAACGATAGCCGCTTCCTTCGCATTCTCTTTTGGAAGTATTATTCCCTTGAAACCTTGCTTTTTTGCCTCAAGTGCAATCGGCAAAGCACCTTTGATTTTTCTTATAGAACCGTCCAAAGACAATTCACCCATTATAATGAAATCGGAAAGTTTGCTGTCGGATATTTGTTCGGAAGAAGCCAATATACCTATTGCCAAAGGCAAATCATACGATGAGCCTTCTTTTCGCAAATCGGCAGGAGCCATATTTATAGTTATTTTCTTGCCAGGTATTTTGTATCCATAGATATTAAGTGCCGAAGAAATACGTTGCTGACTCTCTTTAACGGCATTGTCAGGCAGACCGACTAAAAGGAAATTGATTCCTTTATCTGTGTTAACCTCTATCGTAACAGGAAGAGCCTCTATACCAGATATTGCACTCCCAAAAACCTTTACCAACATAGCCTCTGTCTTATTTTGTTTTTATCTTGATTTTCTTTTTTACAAAATTATATCCCCACGAGATAAACAAACCGATCGCAATTCCCAACGACGCTCCGCAAATAACATCTGTCGGATAATGCACTCCGCAATAAATTCTCGAATACATGGTAAGCAGCGACCAAATTCCCATTATCAGAATCACAGATTTTTTATGCCGAGATATTGTAGCAAAAACAGTAGTTAGGCAAAGAGCATTTGTAGCGTGCGAAGAAACGAAACCATACAAGCCTCCTTTGCTGTCATATATCAATTGAAAATCACTGAACTTTACCAAATTCACTCCTTCCAAAGCATGCGAAGGTCTAAGTCGCATAAACACATCCTTGAAACAAAGAACCGATATTCTGTCTGCCAACAAAAAACATACCGCCACAAGAATCAGAATATGCCAAAAAGATTTTTTGAATTGAGAAACAGAAAGCCATAAAACCATCGCAAAAATGAATATTCCAAAAAAAAGATGCGATGATATTATGGCAAAAAACCAATCCCAGAAACTGCCTCTTGCTCCATTGATTAAATAGAACAATTGCGTATCATAGGCAATCAAACTATCCATTGTCTTTATTAAGTGTTTCCCAAATAAGATCTTTCAATTTATCTATGTTTTTCCCTGAAACAGATGAAATAAACACGGTTTTTATTCCCTGAGGCAAATTTGCCTTCATTTGATTTATCATCTCCTCATCCAACATATCGCACTTTGTTATTGCCAATAATCGCTCCTTATCCAACAATTCGGGATTGTAAACTTTAAGCTCGTTGAGCAATATCCCATATTCTTTCGATATGTCATCACTATCGCAAGGTATCATAAACAACAAAGCCGAGTTTCTTTCGATATGTCTCAAAAATCTGTAGCCTAAACCTTTCCCTTCCGAAGCTCCCTCAATTATTCCCGGAATATCAGCCATCACAAACGACTTTTCATCTCTGTAAGACACTATCCCAAGATTCGGAACCAAGGTAGTAAACGGATAATCGGCAATTTCGGGTTTTGCAGCCGATACAACGCTTAACAGAGTGCTTTTTCCGGCATTCGGGAAGCCTACCAAGCCAACATCAGCCAAAATTTTAAGTTCGATAACCTTCCATCTCTCTTCGCCATCCTCACCCGGCTGAGAATAACGTGGAGTTCTGTTAGTAGGACTTTTGAAATGATCGTTTCCAAGTCCTCCTCTACCACCCTTGGCTATGATTGCAGTTTGACCATCTTCGGTTATCTCGCAATCAATCGTACCTGTCTCGAAATCTTTGCAGACCGTGCCCAAAGGAACATCGACAATAACGTCCTTT
>DEPP01000063.1:6180-19792 GCA_002358835.1 Bacteroidales bacterium UBA3389 | reverse complement strand
CCTATATGATTATTCAGATTACCCTTGGTTGCCTGAGTACGAAACGAGCTTGAAAGAACGGCGTGTATAAGTTCTTTGGTCGTGGTTTTGCCGTTTGTGCCGCTGATTCCGATAACGGTTGCGTCCAAGCTTTGACGGTGATATGCGGCAAGTGATTGCAAACAAACGAGCGTATCTTCGCACAAAACCATTCTTTGTTTTGCATGGCTGAGTTTTTGTTTTGCATAAACCTCTTTTGAATCCACCACTACCAGACTTGCACCCGCTTCCAAGGCTTTTTCCGCAAACAGATTGCCATCGAAATTCTCACCCTTGAGTGCGAAAAATATATCACCCTCTTTCAGCGTGCGTGAATCGGTACAAACACTCGGATGTGCTTTATAGTGTTCGTATATTTCCTTTATTGTTCCAATGCTTTTGTTATCGTATTCCATAATAATTCTGCTGTTTTATCCCAACTGAACTTTTCGGCTTGAACGATTCCTTTACGGATACATTCTTCTCGTTTTTCGGGTTGGGTGTATGTTTCATTCATTGCCTTGGCTATACTTTCGACATCGGTCGGCGAGGCATAGATTGCTGCATCGGCTCCTATTTCCGGCAGCTATGTTGTATCGGATATGATTGCCGCCGTATGAGAACGAAAAGCCTCAAGCGGAGGTAGTCCGAAGCCTTCGAACAAAGACACAAACACACAGGCGATGCTTGCCGATGCTATGCGATTAACCTCTTCCAATGGCAAACGTGATGTAAACACGACTTCATCTCTGAACCGCATTTGCTCATACGCCTCGGCTATCTCTCCTTCCCACCATTTCTTATTGCCGACTATGACCAATTTCACATCGCTTCGGCTTTGGTTTTTGAACAAATCGAACGCTCGAAACAGATTTACGAGGTTTTTTCGCTTATGCAAAGCTCCCACAAAGTAGAAAAAGTCCTTGCCATCGGTATATTTTGCCTTGGTTTGAATGTTTTCTTCTTCCGTATGCGGACGATATTGTTCGTTTGCCGCAGAATACACAACGTCTATCTTGTCTTGCGGAATCTTGTATATGTTTGAAATATCCGCTTTGCTGAATTCGGACACTGTTGCCACTCTTGTGGCTTTGCGGGCAAACTTCGGGAAAAAGTGTTTGTAGTATCGGAGGTATGATTTTTTGCCCAAGAATGTCGAATCGTGTTCGTAGTTTATGTCGTGAATGACCGGCAAGGTCTTTGTCCTGCCCCATGTAGGTATGTAGCCGTCGGGGGTAAGAAAAAGGTCGATTCGATACATCTTTAAGTAAAAAGGCAGCAAGAAATCGAAATAAATATGCCACAACATCGGATGTCGGGTCGGCAAAGGGATGACTACCGCTTTGACATTGGGCGAAAAAACAAATTTCTTGCTGAACGGTCTGTCAAAGAAGAAGATAAATTCCGCTTCGGGGTGATTTCGGGTTATTCTCTCAAGAGTTTTGAGCGAGAAATAACCGATTCCCTCCAACTTATCTTCTATTAAAAGCCTTGTATTTACACCTATTCTCAATTTTTTCTTGTATTTTTGCGTTAAATATGATGAAGCAAAGATACAATTCTTTCGTTAATTTATTGCTTACAATATGAAGAAATTCTTTGTTACCAATTTGTTTTTCTTATTGGCTTTGAACATTCTGATAAAGTCTTTTTGGATTTTGGGCATTGACCGAAGTGTGCAGAACGCTGTCTCAGCTCAAGATTACGGGGTTTATTATGCATTGTTCAACTTCACATATCTGTTCAATATCATCTTGGATTTCGGAATCGTAAACTACAACAATCGAATGATAGCAAGGCATACGAACCTGCTTTCGAAGTATTTTGCACGCATAATACCGCTCAAAATCATTCTTTCGTTGATTTACACCATTATAGTGATAGTCTGCGGTTTGTTTTTGGGATATGACGCATGGCAAACGAAGATGCTGTTTTGGATGTGTATGACTCAGGTTTTGAGTTCTTTCATTTCATATTTCAGAAGCAATATAACGGCATTGATGTTGTTTAAGACAGACAGCGTGATTTCGGTTTTGGACAGGGCTTTGCTGATTTTGTTTTGCAGTTTTATGCTTTGGAACAAACATCTAAGGCAATACTTCTGCATAGAGTATATGGTGTATGTGCAATTCCTTACCATGTTCATCACTTTCATCGTTTCGCTTGCCGTATGTGTGCATAAGACGGGATTTATTCGCCTGAAGCTCAACAAGGTTTTCGGATTTCTGTTGCTCAAAGCCGGCTTACCATTTGCCGTATTGGGATTATTGATGGCATGTTACAACAGAATGGATTCGGTGATGTTGCTTGCACTTGTCGAAGACGAAGGAGTAAGTTCCGGAATCTATGCCTCGGGCTTCCGACTTGTCGATTCGGCCAATATGGTTTCGTATCTGTTTTCGGTTATTCTGCTTCCGCTGTTCTCAAAGCTGATTAAAGAGAAATCAAGCGAAAACATAAACAGCGTAATCACAGCCGCATTTCATTTGATTTTGATTCTCACTCTCGGATTTGTAAGTGTCAGTCTGTGCTATTCGCAAGAGCTTATGACGCTTCTTTATGACAAACACATAGAAGAAAGTGCGAGAGTTTACAGAATATTGTCTTTCTGTTTTATTCCAATATCTATGACTTATATTTTCGGAACTCTGCTTACCGCAAACGGCTCATTGAAATATCTGAACCTGGTTGCAGGACTCGGAATGCTGATGAACATAGGTTTGAACTTTATTCTCATTCCATTGTTTCAACAAGACGGAGCGGCAACCACAAGTCTGATAACTCAAAGCGTTACCGCAATCTTGCAAGCGTGGTTGGCACTGAAAATATTTAAGATAAGATTCGATTGGAAATACAGTTTGAAGATTTTGCTTTATGTTTTGCTGGTTGCTCTTATTTCATTGGGAGTTCTTTTAGGCATGGAAGCAAATTGGATCATAAAAACAACAGTGTCGCTTTCGTTAATACTTGCGGCGGCATTTGCAGTCAAAATATTCTCGTTCAAAGACATAAAATCCCTTATCAGTTAGAAAATAGCAGATGGAAAAGATATTATTCACAAAAAAAGAACTTACCAATTTGGAGTATTCGTTGCAAAGAGAGGTTTTAAGAGCGAATATTTCAAATGCTTATTCCTGCACTACCCTGCCAAGTTGCAACACTCGCAAATACCATGGTCTGCTGATTGTTCCGCAACCTAAGTTCGACAATCAAAACCATGTCTTGCTCTCTTCTCTCGATGAAACGCTTGTCTTTGACAATCAAGAATTTCATTTGGCACTTCATCGCTACAAAGACGGAATTTACAGTCCCAAAGGACACAAATACTTAGAATCATACGAGCTTGGAGTATTGCCGACTCATACTTACCGAATCGGAAACATCGTTCTGCTCAAACAAATGCTCTTTCAAGAAAAACAAGACCGACTTCTGATAAAATACACCCTGCAAGAAGCCGACACAGACATAAGTTTGGAGTTGATGCCTTTGCTTGCATTCAGACAGATTCACACCCTCTCGATTGCAAACGAGAATGCGAACATGTCGTACGAAAATGCACCACAAGGAATCAGGTTTCAGATGTACAAAGACTACACTCCGCTTTATCTGCAATTCTCAAAGAAGGTCGAATATCGCCACAATCCTTATTGGTATTATAATTTCGAATACATAAAAGAAAAAGAGCGAGGATACGACTACCTTGAGGATTTGCTCTCACCGGGAAAGGTGGTCATCAAATTGAGCAAGGGTGAAAGCATTTTCGTTTCCTGCGGAGTGGAAGAAGCAAATCCGTTTTTGCTCAGCAGAGATTTCGTTATGGAGACTCGTTTTCGTTTTCCGGTTGAAACAATGGAAGATGTGCTTCGAAGAGCGGCGAGAATGTTTTTTGCACGCAAGGGAACGATTGTTGATGTTGTGGCAGGCTTTCCTTGGTTTGGCAGATGGGGACGCGACACCTTCATATCACTTCCCGGACTCTGTTTGGCAATTGACGATTGGCGTATGTTCAAAATGGCAATCGAAGGAGAATTGACAGATTTCCGAGATGGCTTTTTCCCAAACATCGGTATGGGTGCTCAATCGGCTTACAACAGTGTTGATGCTCCGCTATGGTTCTTTTGGTGCATTCAACAATATGCTTATATCAACAATGCAAGAACAGAAGTATGGAATCTGTATTCAAAGGTTATGAAACAGATTCTCGATACCTTTGCCGAGGGAACGGATAACGTGAGAATGGACAGCAACTATCTTCTATGGCAATCGCAATCGGGTAAGGCTTTGACGTGGATGGATGCGATTGTTGATGGTGTGCCTGTAACGCCTCGCAACGGATATGCGGTGGAAATAAATGCCCTTTGGTACAATGCAGTAATGTTTTACAGAGAACTTGCAGAGCTTGCATGCAGCGACGGAGAGAGTGCAAAATGGGACGAATTCGCTTCGGTCTTTCCAAGCAGTTTCAAATCGACTTTTTGGTCCAAGGAGAAAGGTTACCTTGCCGATTGCGTAAATGGAGCAGAGAGGGATTTCTCGGTAAGATGCAATATGATTTTTGCAGTAAGTATGCCTTACACATGTTTAAGTCTGAAGATTCGTCAATTGATTGTCGAAAAGGTAAAGCAAGAACTGCTCACCCCTTACGGATTGCGTTCGCTCAGTCCGAAGGCAGAAAACTACCATCCTCACTACCGAGGCAATCAACACGAAAGAGACTTTGCTTATCACAACGGAACGGTTTGGACATGGCCTATCGGTGCATTTGCAGAGGCGTATTTCAACGTCTATGGCAAAAATGCGGTAAACTATATTGAACAATTGTACCGTCAATTCGGTAATATATTAACAGACTACTGCGTCGGAAGCATTGCAGAGGTATATGACGGAAACCCACCTTATAAACCGGGTGGCAGTATCTCTCAAGCGTGGAGTGTTGCAGAGGTTTGCAGAATGAAATACTTGATTGACAAACACAAAACGGATAAGGAGGAAAGCCTATGAAAGTTCTGATGTTCGGTTGGGAGTATCCGCCACACATCTCCGGAGGATTGGGAACGGCTTGTTTCGGTTTGACCAAGGCATTGACGGAAAAGGAAGTAGCGATTGACTTTGTCGTTCCATGCCTTTATGGAGACGAGCCCTCGAACGGAGCAGAGATAATGGCGGCAAACAAAGTGGTCAATACCCTTAGCGAAAAACAAATCGAGCATTTGGAAGAGAACATATCGTTTTTCCATATCGACAGTTCTATTCTGCCCTACGAAAATGAAGAGGACTACAACCGAAGAATGAAAGAAAGAAATGCTTTGGCGGAATCAAAAATCAACCAAACAAACTCAAAAATCCTCACAAGCGTTTCTAAAGACATAACAAGAAGTTTCTGCGTAGAACTCAAAGGAGGCTATGGCAAGGATTTGTATGAGGAAGTAAACCGATATGCTTTCGTTGCAGGCAGTATAGCAAAGCAGAGAGAGTTCGATGTGATACACGCTCACGATTGGCTGTGCTTCAAAGCGGGCGAGATTGCAAAGAAAATCAGTGGCAAACCTTTGATTGTACATGTGCATGCAACGGAATACGACCGCAGTGGTGAGAATGTGAACGAAAGGGTTTATGAGTTGGAACGTCAAGGTATGGAAGCGGCGGATTTGATTGTGTGCGTGAGTGAATATACCCGCAATACGGTCATTTCAAAATACTTTCAACCACAGCATAAAGTTGTTTGCGTTCACAATGGCGTGATTTCACAAAGTACAAATACGATTAGGATGCAAAATGTTTTCGATAAAAAGATAGTTAGCTTTATCGGGAGAATAACCTTCCAAAAAGGACCCGACTATTTTGTTGAAGCAGCCGAAAGGGTTTTGAAAAAGGACGACGGATTTGTGTTCGTGATTGCAGGCAGTGGCGATATGGAAGAGAAGATGATAAGGTTGGTTGCTCGAAAAAAGATAAGCCGAAACTTTTTCTTTACAGGCTTTCTTGAAGGTGAAGAGTTGAAAGAATTGCTCTCGATAAGCAGTGCGTTTGTCATGCCAAGCGTTTCCGAACCTTTCGGTATAGCACCTTTGGAAGCAATGCAGGCAGGCGTTCCCACAATAATAAGTCGTCAATCGGGGGTTTCCGAAGTATTGAATCATGCAATCAAAGTCGATTTTTGGGATGTCGATTCGATGGCAGATGCAATCTATTCGATTGGAAAGCACAAGGCTCTATCGGATTTTCTATCTCGTCAAGGCAAACTCGAAGCCATATCGATAACATGGGATAAAGCCGCCGAAAAATTAAAAGAATTATATAATGAATTGGTAGAAAAAAACCGCTAAATATGAAATCGATTTGTTTTTATTTTCAAGTACACCAACCATTCAGGTTAAGAACGTTCAGATTCTTCGACATAGGCAAACGTAACGACTATTTCGATGATTTGCAAAACGAATGGATTTGTCGTCGTGTTGCCCAAAAGTGTTATTTACCTGCAAACGAACTTATCGGAGAGCTTATCGAGCAAACCGAAGGAAGATTCAAAGTTGCTTATTCGATATCGGGTGTGGCCTTGGAGCAATTCGAGGCGTATTGTCCCGAAGTTATAGAGAGTTTTCAACGATTGGCACGAAGCGGTTGCGTGGAATTTTTATGCGAAACATATTATCACTCGTTGGCTTCGCTCAAAGATGAATCGGAGTTTTTGTTTCAAGTCGATAAACACAAAAAGAAAATAGAGGCTTTATTCGGTCAATCGCCCAAAGTGTTCAGAAATACCGAGCTTATCTACTCTGACCAAATCGGTGCAATGGTTGCAAAGATGGGATTCAAGGCTCAGATTGCCGAAGGGGCAAAACACGTCTTGGGATGGAGAAGTCCGAACTACCTTTACAAGAATTATCCAAACGAAGATATGTTCCTGCTGCTTAAAAACTTTCAATTGAGCGATGATATAGCGTTTCGTTTTTCTCAACACTCTTGGGAGGGATTTCCTTTGACGTGCGACAAATTCGTTTCTTGGCTAAACGGAGTCGAAAGTCCCGACTGCATCAATCTGTTTATGGATTACGAAACATTCGGTGAGCATCAATGGAAGGAAACCGGCATATTTGAATTTCTAAAACGCCTTCCTTTTGAAGTGTTTGAGCAAAGCGATTTCGATTTTGCAACACCAAGCGAACTGATTTCAAGATACGAGGCCAAAGATTTGGTAAGTTCTCCCCTTCCGATGAGCTGGGCGGATGAAGAAAGGGACGTTACGGCTTTGTTGGGTAATGATTTGCAAGACGATGCCTTCGAACAACTTTACTCTTTGAGCGAAGAGATACACGCAAGCAAAGATGAGAAATTGTTAAACATTTGGAGACGCTTGCAGACCTCGGATAACTTCTACTATATGTGTACAAAATGGTTTTCGGACGGAGATGTGCATAAATACTTCAATCATTACGACAGCCCTTACAAGGCTTACATAAACTATATGAACGTATTGTCGGATTTACGTCTGAGATTGAAAAACCGAGGGTAAAGATGAGCAATAAGGAAACTTACATACAATTTTGCGAAAGCAATCCGAAGATGCCTGTTTTTTTGAAGGATTGGTGGTTGGATGCGGTTTATTGCGATGATTGGGACGTTCTTTTTTACAAAGAGGAAGATAAGGTGCTTGCCGCAATGCCTTATTCGTTGCATCGCAAGTTCGGTTTCAGTTCTATCCTGCCTCCGCAGCTTACACCCGTAACTGGATTGTGGATTGCTTATCCTGAGAATATGAATAGGCTGAGTCGCTATTCTCTCGAAATAAAAGCGATGGATAGTTTCGCAAAACAAATCGATAAAATCAAACCTGCATACTTTCTTTCGACGTTTCATCACAGCCTTTGCTCGTGGTTGGGATTTTATTGGAACGGTTATTCTCAGACAACAAAATACACCTATCGTTTTGACTTGACTCAAGGCTCCGAAAGCTTGCTTGCAATGACTGATTCCTCAGTTCGCAAACGTATTCGCAAGTTAGAAAAAGCCGATTTCAAAATAAGAACCGACCTTTCGACAAAAGAATTTTACCAAATCAACTGCAAGAGTTACGAACGCCAAGGTGTCAATTGTCCGTTCACGCTTGAGCAATTCGAAAGAATAGACAGCAGAGCCGAAGCAAGGAATATGAGCGGTAAATATGCAATCTGCGACAACGAAGGCAATGTTCATTCGGTTGCATACGTGATTTTCGAAGATGAGGTTTGTCAAGGGATTTTCTCCGGTTCGGATTCCCGATTCAGACAATCGAATGCCGCTACCCTTTTGCTATGGCACATTTTGCAAGAAAGCATCCGACGCGGTTGTAAGGAATATAATTTCAATGGTTCTTCAATCAAGCCGATAGAATCTTTCATCAGACACTTCGGAGGTGAGCAAACGCCTTATTTGGTTGTCGAAAAACGATACTCAAAGCTGTATTCACTACTTAAAAAACTCAAAGGATGAACATAAAACTGATAGTTATCGGAAAGAGTGAAGAGAAGTATCTTCGTGAAGCGGTCGAAATATATCTCAAACGTTTGACACATTACATCAACTTCGAAATCGTGGTATTGCCCGATGTGAAAAACGCCAAGAATATGTCCGTTGCAGAACTCAAAGACAAAGAAGCCGAACTTATTCTCAAACACTCGACCAAAGCAGACAAAGTTGTGCTGCTCGACGAAAAAGGAAAGGAATACTCAAGCGTTGAATTCTCGAAATATCTTACCAAACAAATGAATGCTTCAGTTAAGACGTTGGCGTTTGTTGTTGGTGGGGCGTTCGGATTCTCCGAAAAAGTCTATTCGCAAGCAAACGAAAAACTATCAATCAGCAAGATGACTTTCTCTCATCAAATGATACGACTGCTCTTTGTTGAACAGCTTTATCGGGCTTTTACAATCATCAAAGGCGAACCCTATCACAACGAATAGAAAAGCCGAATGATTATTCCATTTTTATAATAGGCATTTGGCTTGTGATAACAGCTTGTCGTGTTGTTTTGTCTCGATCATAATATTCGGGCATTACCAAGTACATTTCAGCATTTTCGGATTTCAAACGATAGACATGTTCACCACAAGCAACAATATCGTCAAACCATTCTTCACTAACCAATTCATGTTGCTCTATATCATATATCCTATACTTGGAATCTTTTCTCACTTTGCAATAAGGCTTTGAAGGAGTAAGGATTTCGATGTAATCATACTCTGCCGGAAGAATCATTTTGTATCTGTCCCTCAAACCATATCCGTCTTTACCCCATACAAACAAAATACCGTTTTCGGAGTATGAATAATCATCGAAACGAGTCAATCTTCCCGCATTCAAAACCGAATAAGGATTATAACCGATTGATAAAACAGGCACAATTATCGCAATAAACACATACAAAAATACACTTACACATTTACGATTTGTGGCTTTGGCAAAGCGAAACAAAGCAACAGCCATCAAAAACATAGAACCCAAACATAGTATTATGCGAACAATCCCTATTGTGTATTGAGCAAAACTGAAAATAACGGAAGAGACTACAACAAATGCGATTTCCTTAACGCCAATCTTCCTTCCGAAGTACCAATTTGCAAGAGTATAAAACGCTATCGGGAACAGACATGCCATAATCACAGTTACCTCTCCCACACTCAAAGCAAACGCATAACAAACAATAAGCATGGTCAAAGCAATCAAAAACACAAGTTCATGACGAGCAAGTAAACCTTTGAACTTTCCACGATAAAATATTATCGGAATCAAGGTCAACAATATCAAAAGAACAAATAAACTGATAGAATAAACAGGGAGTTCCTTTAAAATCAACGAAATAATGATTGCAACAAAAATGTATGCTCCGAGAGCAATGCTTTTCCATACGCTTAAGCTGCTTGTATGCAATTGCTTTTTGAACAGCCTGTACAAATACACAGCCAAAGGAATGCCGACAAGCCAAATACTGCATAGTATCGTTATCTCGGATGTATAATATTGTAAATCATTTATAAAAAACTGCACTTGAATCATATCCTGAATGCCAATCAAATGAGAGAACTTTGAAATCAACATGTACAATGGCTGAACGAATAAAGTGGATGCAAAAACCCCATCCCGTACATCAAGAAAAGCACACAATGTTATCAAAGACAAAATCACAAGAGGCACAGCTCCCAATTTGCTTTTACTATATGTCAAGAAGCCAAGCCACATTCTGAGCAATGGAACCGATACTAACAACATATTCATTTCGTAATTCATCAGCTCTTTATGAAGCAGAAGAAAGAAGAACAAAGTGCAAATAAGAAGATCTGCAACAAGAACAAACTTAGACAATCTATTGTTTTTCATAACTCAACGTTTTATACAATTATACTTTTATTTAGCAGCCAAAAATTAAAAATTCAGTTCGAATCCTTTTTGTTTTAGTTCTTCGTATTTCTCGGTATTGAAACGATATTTGCGTGATTCGTTTTGAGAAAGCTTTGTTTGGCATGAATAAACTTCGGAAAGAATGCCGAGATTCAGCATATTGTCCGAGAATTTCTTGCAGTCGAACTTCTGCTCCATTATTGCCTCGTAAAGGTTTTGCAATTCATTCATCGAAAACGTTTCAGGCATCAACTCAATCCCCATTGGCTCTAAATGCAAACGTTCTTTCAAGCGATTCTTAGCCATTTTCAACATCTCATCATGGTCAAAGGCAAGGCTCGGAATCTGATTCAATGCAAACCACTTTGCAGATGCCGCATCGTCTCCGCCTTTGACTTGCGACAATCTCACAAGAGCATAATGTACAACACTGATTATACGTTCGCGACTATCACGATTCACATCCGAAAACGTGTATAACTGTTCCACTGCCACGTTTCTCAAGCCCGTTTCCTCCTCTAACTCACGCTTGGCACACTCTTCGACCGTTTCATCTATGTTCATAAATCCTCCGGGAAAAGCCCAATGATTTTTATACGGCTCATTTGACCTCTGAATCAATAATACCTTCATATCCACTCCATCAAAACCGAATATCACACAATCAGCCACCAAAGCAGGATGCGGATACCTATAACAAAATTGCTGCTTACTCATATTTATTTGCTTTTTTATCGTTTACTAAATGCCTTTTAAGCCAACCGAAAGCTCATATCAGACTTTTCATAATAAGAGCATGCTTATGGAGAAAATCTATCACAAGGCTTTAATTTTTCTTTCAAAAATCTCACAAAACCACTATCTCCTCAGCTTACGGAACAACCCAAAATCGCTTTCTTCGTTTCAGAAAATCCTTTCTTGATTTCATTAAATAGATTCTTTATTTCATCAGTAATAATTCTTTGATTAAAAACAGATTAACACTCAAACTTTTAGCATCAAATCAACTTCACTTTAGGCGTATCGCTCAACAAGTTCCAAAATATCGTCAGAGTATTTCTCCATCGTTTTTTTGCCTATACCTTTTAGTCCTTGCAATTGCTCGGAGGTTAATGGACGATTGACAGCTATTTGTTCAAGGGCCTTGTTTCCAAGTATGCAATATGCAGGAAGATGCTCCGATACGGCTTTTTCTTTTCGCCAATTCTTCAATGCCTGATAGAGGTCGTCCAATTCTATTTCCATTGAATCTTTTCGACTTTCCGAAGTATCAGGATTCATAGCCTTTATGTAGCTTTTGAAATGTGTCCACTCAGTTTTGTCTCCTTGGGAAATGATTTTGTTTTTCAATGTTTGCACCTCTTCAACTCGGTATTCATTCTCTTGAAGATAGGTAAGCAAACGGCACTTTAACTCGACTTCATTACCAAATCGCATAAGTATTTCTTCGGTTTGGCTGTCGGGCTCAAAGTCTTCGAGAGTATCAATTGCCTGAAGAAGAGTAAAACACAAGCGTATCTGCTCAAGAAAATATACATTAGCCTTGGCACATCGCTCTTTGAGTTGCTCACTCTTATCGGCAAGAATGCGAAGTTGTCTTATAAAACGCTCAGACACAGATATGATATTATCTTCTATCGCACTATTGACCGTATTTATTGCTTCGAAAGAATCAGATTTTTGAAAATATATGCCGATATGCTCAAAGACTTGTTTTTTCAGCTCTTGCAATGTGGCGAACGAATACACTTCCTCGAGGGTTTGAAGACTGTACAATTGGCGATCGTGTTCGAATGTCAGCTCGTTTGCTTGGTTTTCTGTCTGTGAATGAGAGAAACTGTCTATTTGAGGATCGGTGATGACGGTTCGGGCTAAAAACGGAGCAGTAAGGCTCATTCCTTCAAGGCTTTTACATCTGCTCAAAGCAACATAATATTGTCCGTGAGTAAAACTTTGAGATGCGTCTATGATTGCTTTTTCGAATGTCAGTCCTTGGCTTTTGTGTATGGTGATTGCCCATGCAAGACGTATGGGATATTGCTCGAATGTACCGACTACTTCTTTTATGATTTCATTATTTGCTTTATCCAATTTGTAGTTGCACCTCTCCCAAACGTATCGCTCGATTTCGATTTCTTCTCCGCCATCTGACACTTTAACTTTTATCATCTGCTCGTCAAGGTAAGTAATCGTGCCAAGCGTTCCATTATAATAGCGACGATATTCCGCATTTGAATAGTCGTTTTTGATAAACATCACCTGTGCTCCTTCTTTCAGTTCGAGTATTTCGGCATTCGGATAGTTCCTTTCGTCAAATTCTCCGGTCGTTTTGCAATGATAGAAATAGCTTTTGGCATTCAGCTTATCGAGATGTTGTCTGTTTATCTCGTTTGCTTTATGATTGTGGGTGCAAAGTATGATACAGCCTTCGGAATCTTGGTTTAGAAGTTCGAGATTGTAACGGCTGTTGAGGGTTTCTATGACTTCTGTATTTATGTCATTGTCCCTGACCCGATTGAGCAGGTTTATAAATCGCAAATCTTTTTGTCTGTAGATATGATCAAGCTCTATGGTATGGAATGCAGTGTCTTGCCAGATTTGAGCCGAGAAAAAATATGGTGTATCATAGTATTGCGAAAGTATATCCCAATCTTGTCCTGTTGCAACAGGCGGCAATTGACTCAAATCCCCAATCAACAACATCTGAACCCCGCCAAAGGCTTGGTGAGCATGACGATAACGCAACTTTCTCAACACTCTGTCGATTTGATCCAAAAGATCTGCTCTTACCATCGAGATTTCGTCAATGATAATCAAATCAAGGCTACGTATAAGGTTGAGTTTGTCCTTACGAAACTTCTTTGCAGGCAAACGACCGCCCGGTATGTAAGGCGTAAGTTCGAGTTGGAGAAAAGAATGTATCGTTTGACCTTCCGCATTCAAGGCAGCAATACCCGTTGGTGCAAGAACGACAAAACGTTTGTGCTTCATATCACGGACAATGCTTTTCAGGAAGGTTGTTTTTCCAGTTCCTGCTCTGCCTGTCAAAAAGATGTTGCTTTTTGTCTGCTCTACATATTTGCGAGCCAGCTCCAATTTGGGATTTGTCTGCATTTCGATACTATGATTTTTGAAAAAGGCAAGTTCCGATTTGATTCGAAACCTGCCTGACGTATATATAGTGTAATTGAACGGCAACAAAGCCAAGCAAGGTCTGTCC
>DEPP01000063.1:0-6072 GCA_002358835.1 Bacteroidales bacterium UBA3389 | reverse complement strand
AATCCGTATTTTGCCATCAATTCATCAGGTGTTCCGCTTTCACCGAATTTATCATCTACTCCGACAAATTCCATTGGTGCAGGGTTATTGCGAACCAACAATTGTGCTATACTTTCGTTCAATCCGCCATTGTATTGATGCTCTTCACAACCTACAACACAGCCCGTCTTTGCAACAGAACGCAAAATTGCCTCATTGTCCAAAGGTTTGATTGTATGAATATCTATAACCTCTGCACTGATTCCTTCTGCCTCCAATTGCTTTGCTGCTTCCAAGGCTTCCCATACAAGGTGTCCGGTTGCTATAAGGCTGACATCGCTACCTTCATTCAAGACAAGTGCCTTGCCTATTTCGAATGGCATATCTTCTGCTATGAAAACAGGTACTTTTGGACGACCGAAACGGATGTAAACAGGACCGTCATACTCTGCCGCAGCAATTGTTGCTGCCACCGTTTGATTGTAGTCGCATGGATTCAAAACCACCATATTCGGCAACATCTTCATCAATCCCAAATCTTCCAATATCTGGTGCGTTGCTCCATCCTCTCCCAATGTAATGCCGGCATGCGAACCTCCTATTTTAACATTGGTGTTCGAATAAGCCACTGCCTGACGTATTTGGTCGTAAACTCGTCCTGTAGCAAAAGCCGCAAAACTGCTTGCAAAGGCTACCTTGCCGCTTAGTGCCAATCCTGCGGCTATTCCTATCATATCTGCTTCGGCAATACCGCATTGTATCATTCTTTCAGGAAATTCTTTGGCAAAAACGTCCATCTTAACCGAGCCTGTAAGGTCTGCACATAATGCAACAACATTAGGATTGCGTCTTGCAGCCTCTGCCAATCCGTCACCAAAGCCTGAACGTGTGTCTTTATTACCTAAAACTTTATATTCTTTCATACCTATTTATTTTGCTAAGTTTATGCTCGTTACTTTTTTTGATTCTATCTTAAATTCCTTTACTATGGTCTTGGTTGTCTTGGTCGCATTCTCCGCTCTCAAAACCACCATATAATGACCGGGTAAAAGATTGATGTTTTCGTTGAGTTTCTTACTCTCAAGGTTGCATACCCACTTCGTTTCCTCACTATCCTTGACAAATATACTGCCTATCATGTTCTGTTTGCCCTTATTGAGGTTGAGAGTTCCGCTTTGAGGAATTTCGATTGTGGTTGTGGAGCTCTGACCTATTTCCACATTCTCGATTTGCAAGCGTGGCTTGGTAAGAATCTCCAAATCATATTTACCAATCAAATATCGCTCTGTCTTATTCAACTCTTGAACGTTCACAACCTCCAATTCACCTGATTTTCTCACAATGACAGAAGGCTTAACCAAAGATTTCTCATCTCCCATCGTTATTACCATGTTACCCTGAGGGGCTTTTATCGGAATGATTGTATGACGTCCCGGAGCAAGTTTTACTTTCTCTTCTTTGACAGGCGGAATCGTATGCACCACTATGTCGTAATCGATGAGCGGATCCAAAATCAATGTATCGGAAAGCCCTTTGTTGTTGAACGTATGAATGAAAGTATAGCGAAGTTTCTTGCTTTGAGAATCATAAAATGTCATTGGAACATTTGTCTCGCTTGCTTCCATATAAGCATCCAAGATATTGACCTGAATACTCGTATCATCCAACGCCAAACGCACCACATCGTTCAATGCTTTCGAAAATTCGATTTCGTTAGTTGCCTCATAATAAACTCCGGCACATTGAAACGTTTCTCTCATTCCTTTACCTATTCCGATAATGAAAGGCTTCAAAAAAGCACCTTGCTTTTGCAATTGTTTCGATGCAGCACATACATCCCCGGAACACTCATCCGTTCCATCCGTTATAAGAATGATAATATTCCGACAATTGTCTGCCTTAGGGAAATCATCTACGCAACGCTCCAATGTCGCAGCAATAGGTGTCGTTCCCTTAGGAATGAGGGCTTTGAGTTTGGATTTAATTTGCTCGGAATTGTTTGCAGAGAAACTAACCTCCAATCGAGTATCGTCACAATCCTGCGGAGGATAATCCTTAGTATGTCCGTATGCTCTCAATGCCATTTCCACACCTCTGCGATCGGAAAGCGTATCGACCATATTCGACAACAGATTTTGTGCTATCTTAATTTTGGTGTTGCTCTGCCACATTCCGTACATACTGTTCGAACAATCGAGAATAAAAAGTATACGTGTTGTCAATCGATCGTCCTTTCGTGTTACCTTTACCCCTTTAGTCTGCGACAAAAGCGGCATAGAGATTCCCAAAAGAATGATTGACAACAATATAATTCTTATTTTCTTTGTCCTTCTCATCGAATGTATGATTGGGTTATCAATAATCGCCAAGTGTTTCTTCTAATTGTGCCAATGCTTGTGCGGCTTGCTCATCGTTAGGTGGCGTTCCATGCCATTTGTTTTTGTTTTGCATAAAATCAACGCCGAATCCCATTTGTGTACGCATAAGAATCACAACCGGTTTTCCTTGTTTGGTTTTTGCTTTTGCTTGTTTCAAACCTTCGAGAATTGCCTGCATATCGTTACCTTCTGCTTCAACAACTTCCCACATGAAAGCCTCAAACTTAGCTCTCAAATCGCCCAAAGAACATACCTGATCGGTTGAGCCGTCTATTTGAAGCATATTCACATCGACCGTTGCAATAAGGTTATCCACGCCTTTGGCTCCTGCAAACATTACAGCCTCCCAAATTTGTCCCTCCTGCAATTCACCATCTCCGTGAAGAACATAAACTAACTTGTCATCACCATCCATTTTCTTTGCCAAAGCCGCTCCGACTGCAACCGACAAACCCTGTCCCAAAGAACCGGAGGCTTGTCTTACGCCCGGAAGATTGTCATGTATGCTTGGGTGTCCTTGCAATCTTGTTCCCAATCGACGGAATGTTGCAAGCTCGCTGACAGGAAAGTATCCTCTTCTTGACAACACGCTATACCATACGGGAGATATGTGTCCGTTCGATAGGAAAAACATATCCTCACCCTTGCCGCTTCGTGTGAAATTTTCGACATTCAATTCCATCACATCGAAATACAATGCCGTCATAAAATCTGCACAACCCAAACTTCCGCCTGGGTGTCCGCTTTGACATCCGTGCACCATTCTGATAATGTCTCGCCTGACTTGTGTGGCGATGTCTTGCATTTGCTTTAAGTCTGCCATAGTTCTATTTCTTTGTTTCAAGTTGCAAAGTTAAGTTTTTTTTCCTTACTGCCACATAGCAACAATTGATATTTTAGATTTTAAGATAATAAAAACGGTATATCTGCATTATTTGCAAGATATACCGACCGAACAATTTTTATTAAATCACCAATATGATTAATCTACCTTAGCAATAACAGACTACCCTTTTCGGTGTGTGCTTTGCCTTTTAAGTCCTTATATTTTATTATGTAAACATATCCGCCTTTAGGAGCATCGCCCGCAGCTGTCGTTCCATCCCAACCAATGCTTATGTCGTTGCTTGTAAACAACAAAACACCCTGACGATTGTAAATAAACATCTTATATTCTTCAACCTCGGCGTATGCAGGTTTGAAGACACTGTTACCATCTCCCGAAGCAGGCGTGAATGCGTTAGGAATAAACAAACGCTGACGCACTGTATCTGTCAAAATCTCAGGAGCATTTTTGCTTTCTATTGCAGTGATTTCGACTTGTTTAACATCCTCAACTTGCTTTTCGGATACAATTACGGACTTTTCAACTTTCGGACTTTGAACACCGGATTTCTTTTCTTTAGGAGTTTTTTCCACAACAGGAGTTGCTTCAATTGTTTTGGCGATTTGAGTACTTTCCACGGCACTTATCGGAGCTTCGGAAACAGATTCAGAAATCGCAAAATCGTTTCTTGAATCCGTTTTATTGTTTTTTGATTCCATTGCAACGACTTCAAGATTAGGCGAGTGGCTTTTTTCCTTGGCAATCTGCATAACATTTTCCGTCGCTTTCACATCGGTTTTTGCAACAGAGGAATCGTTTTTTGCAGGAGCGAAAACCAACATCCCGACAAAGCCTGCCAACAATGCCGAAACCGCAACAATCGATGTGGTCAGATAAACATTAGACGGCTTGGAAATTTTCTTCGATATATTCTTCCACAAAGCCTCATCGGGTTGCTCTTCGTACGATTGCATCCTCTTTCTCAAATCTTCAAAATCTCTATCCATATCTTCCATTCTCATATCTTTTGCCTTATTACTTAGTTTATTTCATTTGCAATTTATTTTCTATCTTTAGTCGTAGCAATTGTTTGGCTCTGAAATTCATTCCTCGCAAACTGCTTTGGCTTACTTGCCACATTTCGGACAATTCTGCATAACTATACCCCTCTATCTCTATCAAATTAAACACCAACCTCACTTGTTCAGGCAATTCTTCGATCATCTTTAACAAATCCTCACTTGAAAGCCTTTCAATCTGCAATGGTTGTTCTGTAAGTTTACCGAAAGTCTGCTCATCAACAAAAAAGTTCGACTTATCATAACGATAGTAATTCAATGCGTGGTTCACAAAAAGTTTTCTAAGCCAACCTTCAAGCGAGCCTTTGAAAGAATACTTTCCTATTTGCTCAAACGCCTTTATAAAAGCCTCTTGAAAAATGTCTTCCGCATCTTGTTTGCACCTTGCGTATCTTCGGCATAATACGAACAACATTGGTGAAAACCGATCATAGAACATCTTTTGAGCTTTAGGGTCTTTCTTCAGACATTTTCTTACTAATTCTTCGTCAGTCTGCTTCATCTCAACCTTAGACACTATTTAAGATGAATTTGTTTTAAGGAAATTGTATTTTTTCCAAAAAAAAAAGAAATTATACAATCCGTTTTTATTTCAATATTTCGACAATGCAAAGATATGAATTATTCATTACAATCAAATAACATTATAGATATTGCAAAGAATCACTGATTAAGTTTATTTAACCTCATAACAATTGATGTTTGACTCCTACCCATCTTCATTGCAATATACTTTACACTCTTTCCCTCTCTATATAATTTCAGTAAGAAGTCATCTGCACTTCTTGTCCACCTTTTATTTGCATTTGGAAATTTAACATAATCTTCCTCTACAATGTTTTCAGGGTGCAAGAACTCTTCTACAAATACGGATGGAAAGCGATTATCATATAACACAATTGTTCTAATCTTTGCCCTTGTTATTGCCACATAAAACAATCGTCTTTCTTCTCCATATGGGAACTGATCACTTTTTGTTAATACATATTTAAGAACAGGATCATCACTCACAAGAGAAGGGAAACCATATGTATCCTTATTGCATTGTAATATAATCACATAATCTGCTTCAAGACCTTTTGATTTATGTACTGTCAAAAATTCTATTTTTCGTCCTTCTATAATATAATAGAATCTATTACCTTCTTTTATGGATTTGAACATAAAAGAAAGGTAATAATCATCAAAAGAATAACGTCCTAATAGGAATATTGACTTATCTGATGGAATTGAGGCTATGAGTTGCATTATCGTATTACAATAATCATGCCTATCATAAGGGTAAAACATCAAATCTGTCTGTATTTCAGAACTAAAAGGCTGTATTTTCTTTTGAATTTGAACCTTATTGCGTTGTATAAAATGAGAAGATAGAGAAATCAAAGGTTCTCCAAATCTGTATGTTGTTTCAATTCTATTTACCTCTGTTTCTCCAAAATACTCTGAAAATTGATTAAACAGAGCCATATCACTTCCTGAAAAACGATATATAGATTGCCAATCATCACCAACACAATATAACTTCGCAGGATGTATCCCCTCTCGCAATACTTTCAAAAAATTGTAACGATCAACTGATATATCTTGAAACTCATCAACAATAATATAATCATAAATAGGTTGTTGTTTAGTAATAAGTGCGTGTAATACTTTATTATGCATAATTGCTTTTATTTTATTCATATTAATATCATCAGAGTATTTTTCATTATATTCTTTATTAGAAAGAATTATACTTTCATAAGGTATTCTTTCAATTATTTGTGGAACAACTTCTACTATTTTTTCATCAGTTAATTTTTTAGAATCT
>DEPP01000060.1:13456-14059 GCA_002358835.1 Bacteroidales bacterium UBA3389 | reverse complement strand
CGGTTTTTTATTGGTTAGAGAATGTGTTAAAAATGACATTGAGCTGACCGTACTTCCCGGAGCAACGGCATTCGTTCCCGCTTTAGTCAGTTCGGGGTTGGCATGCGAGAGATTTGCCTTCGAAGGATTCTTGCCTCACAAAAAAGGCAGACAATCAAAACTCGAAGCACTGAAAGAAGAACCGAGAACGATGATATTTTACGAATCACCTCATCGTATCGGAAAGACTTTAGAGCAGTTCAGAGAAGTTTTTGGCGATGAAAGACACGCAAGCATATCAAGAGAAATAAGCAAGAAGTTCGAAGAAACCGTCAGAGGAACACTGCAAGAGCTTGCTCTTCTATACAAAGACAAGACTGCCAAAGGAGAATTTGTGATTACCGTTGAGGGCTTCAATGCAATAAAACCCTCAAAAAAGCAGTTATAGGGGAAAATAGAATTTTACAAAGTTCAATCACATATGGTCGGTTTAAGAAAGTTTCATCATTTTCTGCTTGCTGTGGTAGCTGTTTTTTGTTTTATCGAAAGTAACGCACAAAGTAGCGGAACGGATTCTTATTCAATATTGAATCTTAAGAACAATGCGAAAACGGCAGCCTTGGG
>DEPP01000060.1:11288-13420 GCA_002358835.1 Bacteroidales bacterium UBA3389 | reverse complement strand
GCAGCCTTGGGAATGAGTTTTCTTCCTTCGCTTACCGACGACATTGGTGCAGCTATAAACAACCCTTCGACTATCAGCACCGAGAATCACAACGATTTCTCGCTTGGCTATGCGAGTTTCTTTGCAGGAATCAATCAAGCGACGATTGCGGCAAGCCATAGCATAAACAACATCGGTTCTTTCGGATTCGGATTGCAATATCTCAACTACGGAAGTTTTGATATGACCGAAGAGAATGGTGATGTAACCGGTAAGTTCTCGGCTGCCGATTATGTTTTTACGCTTGCATGGGGCAGAATGCTTGATTCGAACATTTATATCGGTACAAACATCAAACCTGTCTTCAGTCAATACGAAAGCTATTCGGCATTTGCTCTTGCGATAGACCTTGCGGTAAGTTACCAATCTAAAGACAGAAGTTGGGCGGCATCGTTTATGGCAAGGAATATGGGTGCAGAGATAAGCAAGTTTGCACAAGCCGATGGCAAATTGCCTTTCGAATTGCAATTTGCCGCATCGAAGCGTTTAGCTCACGCTCCTCTTGTGTTGTATCTTGGATTGAACAACCTGCAAAAGTGGAACATAAGAGAGAACGACCCTCTCAATCCACGCGATGAAGCAGATCTTGGTGGCAATGTTCGAGAAGAAAGTGCGGTCGCTGCTTTTACCGACAACCTTTTCAGACATGTGCAAATCGGAGCCGAATTCATTCCATCAAAGTATTTCTATCTTGCCTTCGGTTATTCGTGGAAACAAAACAGAGAGATGAAATTGGACGATGCCTTTTCGGTTGCGGGGCTTTCCTATGGGTTTGGAATCAATTACAAAGGTTTTCGATTGGCTTATTCCCGTTGCGAATATCACCGTTACGGCTCTCCGAACTACATCAGCCTGCTTGTCCGCCTATAATTCTCACCCGAGCGTTTTGAATAGACAAGCAAAAAAAAAGGACGTAGCATGAGCAGATTACCAAACTTTTTAAGACCAAACGATAAAGTTGCTTTATGCTCCTCGGCAAGGAAAATAAGTCGCAGAGAGTTGAATTATGCCATAGAGCTTTTGAAAAGCAAAGGATTGGAAGTCGTTTTGGGAGATACAATAGAGCTTGAAAACAATCAGTTTGCAGGCTCGGACAAAGAAAGAGCAAAAGACATTCAGCAAATGCTCGATAGAGAGGACATAAAAGCGATTATATTTGCAAGAGGCGGCTATGGAACGGTTCGCATTTTGGATTTACTTGACTTTTCCGAATTTGAAAAACATCCGAAGTGGCTTATAGGTTATTCGGACGTTACGGCAATGCTTTCACATCTTTATTTCAACCATGGAATCTGCAGTATGCACGCCTCTATGCCTATCGACCTGAAAGAGGGCAAGGACTCCGGTGGTTGTTTTGAGATGATGATCGATTCTTTGCTTGGAAAGGCGGAAATGAATCTTTGTTTTGGAAAAATGGATTCAAGTTTCAGCAAAACGGATTCAAGAGTTAAAGATATCGAGTTTGGGGGAGAAATGATTGGTGGCAATTTATCGGTGCTTTACTCTTTGCTTGGCTCGAATTCTTTTGGTAAAACAGATGGTAAGATTCTGTTTATCGAAGACTTGGATGAGTATTTGTATCATATAGACAGAATGATGCAGGCGTTGAAACGAGCAGGCAAACTTGCCAATCTCAGTGGCATTGTCGTTGGTTCTTTTTCTCAGATGCACGACAACAGCATAGCTTTCGGACAATCGGCATATGAAATTATCGCTTCGGCTGTCGAAGATTATGATTACCCGAAAGTGTTTGGTGCAAACATAGGACATGAAAGCGGAAAGAACGCTCCGATTGTCGTAGGTGGCAATGCGATAGTAAGCGTTAAAGACGGAATGATATACATTAAACAAAGATGAACACAAAAGCTTTCGGGGATAAAGGCGAACAAATTGCAACAGAATTTCTTAAAAACAAAGGCTATGATATTTTGCATAGGAATTTTGTTGCAGCAGGCAATGAGCTTGATATAGTTGCTTTCGACTATTCTACAAACCAGATAGTCTTTGTCGAAGTCAAGACTTTGGCGGATGATTTCTTCCAGATGCCGTATCAAGAGGTGAATATGAAAAAGCAGAAGAAGATAATACGAGCC
>DEPP01000060.1:10437-11250 GCA_002358835.1 Bacteroidales bacterium UBA3389 | reverse complement strand
GAGCCGCAAACAGCTATCTGATAAGATATAACATCGACAAGGAAGCTCGTTTCGATGTCATCTCCATAGTGAAACGAGAAAACGCCGACCCGCAAATCGAACATATCATATCGGCTTTTACAGCGTTTGATTTTATCTGAAAGTCTAAACGGAATAAGATTTGATTGCTATCGACTGAATATTTAGAACAAAACATTTATCGTTTATGAATCTTATAGGAATTGCAGTAGGATTTGCCACGTTTTTGATTATCGGCATCTTTCATCCAATTGTCATTTTATTTAGGCACACGTTGTTGGTGGATGTTTCTTGTTGGAGGCATAGTGTTTATTGCTTTGTCAATCGTTGTTGAAAGCCTTATTGCATCGACCATACTCGGTGTTACAGCCTTTTCATCATTTTGGAGCATCCTTGAACTGATTCATCAGAAGAAACGTGTCGATAAGGGTTGGTTTCCCAAAGGTCCGGGACATAAAGATAAGTAAACAAAGAATTTACGCCCTGAAAGCAAACAAGAAAGAAGAAAGCTGGGCAATAGATACTACAAGAACATGGAAGAGCTACGGAACTTGGAAAGCAATTAAAAGCTCGCCGAGTGGCTCTTGGAATGAGTCAGGCAAAGCTTGGGGAAGTGCTGGGAATAAATCGGAATAATGTTGGAGAGAATGAACTTGGGAAAAGAGGAATGAGCTTAGAAACATTGACAAAATATTGCAAGGCGTTGAAGTTGAGGGTGGAGCTGATGGAGGAGGATTGAGAGGCTATGAGTCAATGAGACTACAAGACTACGTGTTTAAGGGTTAAGGGTTAAAG
>DEPP01000060.1:0-10338 GCA_002358835.1 Bacteroidales bacterium UBA3389 | reverse complement strand
TTTTTTGCAAAAAGACTTGACAAATGTGAAATTTGTTGTATTTTTGCAAATGCGAAAGCAATGGATTAAAAGAGTGTAAGCCGTTCAAGGAGGTTCGAGTTTTTAATTCATTGCTTTTTTTCTTTTCTTTTCTCACTCCTTAAGGTTGTTCATAGCGGTTTTTTAGATTTTCAAAACTTAAAACATATACTTTGTTGTTATAGGTAACCTTATAATAGTGAAAATCAACAACACCTCTATTTATCTTTTTGTTGTAATTTCCTTCAGTGTGATTTAAGTAATCAACCTCCTTCGGTGGTTCGTAAACTTCGATAGGAAGTTTGTTTTTACAAAATCTTGAAGAATAGATATTTCTTCTGCGGTTTCTGAATGCTTCAAATAGTTTCTTAACGAACTTGGTGAAATAAAAACAGTATTATTGGTAAATTTTTCGTTTGTTAAAATGAGACCTGCTATATCCTTTTTCGCTTTTTTCTATCTTTCTTTTTTAGCAAGTTTTTGTATTTTACGACATGCAGTACATTGAGGTTTGCCTTTTCCCACAGCATATTGGGTTAAGCCACAATCGCCACAGTCTTTTGGAAAGTATGGGTGTTTCTTCGGGAAGATGCGTTGTTCTTTGCCCGGGTTGAAGCGAAAGATTGCGGCTTTGTTCACGCCATCAGCATTTGGTTTGTAGGTGGCAGCACGTCCACGAGCTAAGGCTTCGGAAGGATTGCTCGGCTCGTATCGTTTCTTTGAAACTTGAATTGCTTCACAACGGCAGTTCCAACCATTAGGAGGAAAAAACTCGTCCCAAAACTTATCATCAAACGGCAGGGTGATGCCGTCAAGTATGGCGTGTTCTTCCCTCACTCGCTCATCTTTGGCAGTGCGATATTGCAGATAGTACCTGTCGGCATATTCAGAAAACTCATGCCATTTGCCTGCAGATTGAGCAGAGGCAACAGCGAAGTTGTATTCATACATAGGAAATTATAAAAAGAAAACAGGAGGTTTCGGTTGTCCGAACCTCCTGTTTTAGCATTTACCTGCCGATTATTTCGATTACTCAGCTTTCTCTTCTGCAACTTCTGCTGTTGCCTCTGGAGCAGGTGCTGCAACTTCTTCTGTAGCCACAGCTTTTTTCTTTCCTCCTCTACGAGTGGTTTTTGCTTTCTTAGCTGTTGTGTCTTTCAACATTGCTTCGTTGTAGTCAACTAACTCCATCATAACCATTTCTGCACCATCTCCCATACGTCTGCCCAACTTCAAGATTCTGGTGTAACCTCCGTTACGATTTGCCACCTTTGTTGCTACATCTCCGAATAGTTCTTTAACAGCTTCTTTATTTTGCAAATAGCTGAACACTATACGTCTTTGGTGTGTTGAATCTGATTTTGTTTTTGTGATCAATGGTTCAACATATCCTCTTAAAGCTTTCGCTTTAGCCATAGTGGTATTTATTCTCTTATGCAATATCAATGAAGACGCCATATTCGATAGCATAGCCACTCTATGTGCGTGAGTTCTTGATAGCTTATTTACTTTACAACCGTGTCTCATTTCTTGTTACTCTTTTTCTAATTTATACTTTGAAACATTCATACCAAATTCCAAGTTCTTTGACTTGACCAAATTTTCCAACTCTGTAAGAGACTTTCTTCCAAAGTTTCTGAACTTCAACAAATCTGATTTGTTGAATGCCACCAAATCGCCCAATGTTTCTACCTCTGCACTCTTCAAACAATTCAACGCTCTAACGGATAAATCCAAATCCAATAGTCTCGTCTTTAACAACTGTCTTATGTGCAATGTAGTCTCATCAAACTCTTCTGTCGGTGTTTGAAGGTCTGTCTTGATTGAAATTTTCTCGTCTGAGAATAATAAGAAGTGCTGTATCAATATGGACGCGGCTTCTTTCAAAGCGTCTTTTGGTGTTATCGAACCATCTGTTATCACCTCCAAAATCAACTTTTCATAGTCAATTCTGTGTTCAACTCTATAGTTCTCAACCGTATAATTTACATTCTTTATCGGTGTAAAAATAGAATCGATCGCAATTGTTCCAATAACATCATCCGCTTTCTTATTTTCCTCAGCAGGCACATATCCTCTACCTTTTTCTATGGTTATCTCCATTGATAGAGTTACTGAAGGCTCCATATGACATATCTCTACCTCAGTATTTAGAATTTGAAAACCATTCAAATGTGCATTTATATCTCCGGCCTTGAATACATTCTTGCCTTCAATCTTGAATTGTACGGTTTCTCTCTCCTCTGTCTCTATCTGTCTCTTGAAACGTAATTGCTTCAAGTTTAGGATTATCTCTGTCATGTCTTCAATAACCCCGGGTATAGTATCGAACTCGTGATTTACTCCGTCGATTCTTATGGAGGTTATTGCAAATCCTTCCAAAGATGACACCAAAATACGTCTTAGTGCATTTCCTATTGTAACTCCGTAACGAGGTTCAAGGGGACGGAATTCGAATGTTCCCTTGAAATCGTCGGATTCTATCATGATAACCTTGTCAGGTTGTTGAAAAGCTAATATGGCCATTATTTTCGTTATTTATTATTTAGAATACAACTCAACTATCAATTGTTCTTTTATGTTTTCTGGAATATCTTCTCTTTCCGGATAGTTCATAAATCTACCTTCCATCTTAGTTCCATCCCAATCCAACCAAGAATAATTTACTCTTGACGACAATGAGTCTTCTATTATTTCTAATGATTTAGAACGTTCTCTAACTCCAACCACATCTCCCGCTTTCAACAAGTATGAAGGAATGTTTACCACCTTGCCATTAACAGTTATGTGTCTGTGTGATACGACTTGTCTTGCTTGATTTCTTGTCTTAGCAATTCCCAATCTGTAAACTACATTGTCCAATCTTGACTCTATGAGTTGCAATAAAACTACACCAGTAACACCTCCCTTACGAGAAGCCTTCTCAAACAAGTTACGGAATTGTTTTTCCAAAATACCATATGTGTATTTTGCTTTTTGCTTCTCCATCAACTGAACGCCATACTCTGATTGTTTTGGACGTCTTTTGTTAAAGCCATGTTGTCCTGGAGGATAATTTCTTTTTTCAAATGCTTTGTCTGCTCCGTAAATCGGTTCTCTGAACTTTCTTGCTATTTTACTTTTAGGACCTATATATCTTGCCATAGTCTAATCTTTTTTTACCTTTGAAACTAAATTTACGTTAATTAAACTCTTCTTCTCTTTGGAGGACGACAACCATTGTGTGGTAGTGGTGTAACGTCTGTTATTTCCAATACCTCTATGCCTGAAGTGCTGATAGCTCTGATTGCAGACTCACGTCCTGCACCTGGTCCTTTTACGAATACTTTTACTTTTCTCAAGCCATAATCAAAGGCAACTTTTGAGCAATCCTCTGCTGCCATTTGAGATGCATAAGGGGTGTTCTTCTTAGAACCTCTGAACCCCATCTTTCCTGCAGATGACCAAGCTATTACTTGTCCTGCATTGTTAGTCAACGAAATAATACAGTTGTTGAATGAAGCAAAAATGAATGCTTTTCCTACCGGCTCAACTTTTACTACTCTTTTCTTCGTTGGTTTTGAACTTTTCGCCATATTGTTTCTACAATATTTATTGATTATTACTTATGAATGCTCCGAATTTAGTGTTTTCTTATTATATAGTCCGCATTCACCTAAATTAACTTACTTTTTTTACTTAGTTACTTTTTTCTTGTTTGCAACGGTTTTCTTCTTACCCTTACGTGTTCTTGCATTGTTCTTTGTGCTTTGTCCACGTAGAGGCAAACCATTACGATGACGAATTCCTCTGTAACAGCCTATATCCATCAATCTCTTGATGTTCATCTGTACTTCTGAACGTAATGCTCCTTCAACTTTGTACTCTTCTCCTATGATAGTACGGATTGCATTTTGTTCATCGTCATTCCATTCACTTACCTTTTTATTTTCATCGATTCCTGCTTTGGCCAATATTTGAGAAGCCAAACTTCTACCTATTCCATAGATATACGTCAAACCGATAACACCTCTCTTGTTTTTTGGTAAGTCTATACCCGCAATTCTTGCCATAAATCTTTTCTATTATTTAATTACTTAAATTACCCTTGTCTTTGTTTATACTTAGGATTTTTCTTGTTGATAACATAGACAACTCCCTTTCTTTTCACTACAATACATTCGGGAGATCTTTTCTTTACTGAGGTTCTAACTTTCATCTTCGGTAAATTTTATTTTTTTGTTTTTACTCTCTGCAGTTTTACTTATGTCGGTATGTTATACGACCTTTAGTCAAATCATATGGAGACATCTCCACTTGCACCTTATCTCCAGGTAAGATTTTGATGTAGTGCATTCTCATCTTTCCAGAAATATGCGCAATGATAACGTGTCCATTCTCCAGCTCAACACTAAACATAGCGTTTCCCAACGATTCCAATACGGTTCCGTCTAATTGTATGGATTCTTGTTTAGCCATATTAAATTTGCTCTAAGTTTATATTTGTTTTTATCGCTTGTTCTATCATTTCGAAGCTTGACAATATCTCCGCTCCGTCTTTTGTAATGGCAACATCGTGTTCAAAATGTGCTGCAGTAGAACCATCGACTGTTCGACAAGTCCATTGATCCGCTTCAAAGCGAACTTCTTTATTGCCTAACGTAATCATCGGTTCAATTGCTATAACCATTCCTTCTCTAAATTTTGGACCGGTTCCCTTTCGTCCATAGTTGGCAACACTCGGTTCTTCGTGCATTTTTCTACCTAAACCATGACCGCAAAGTTCTCTAACCACTCCATAGCCGAATGATTCGCAATATGTCTGTATTTGATTGCTCAAATCACCGATTCTTTGTCCTATTCTACATTTTTCGATTCCCAAATAAAGAGATTGTTTCGTTACCTGCAAAAGTTGTTTCACTTCCTCTGACACTCCATTCAAAGCAAATGAATATGCCGAATCACCAACCCAACCGTTACAAATTACACCACAATCAACAGAGACTACATCGCCTTCTTTTAATTCCAATTTGTCTGGAATACCATGAACAACGACATCATTAACCGATATACAAAGTGAAGCAGGATAGCCGCAATATCCTTTGAAAGCAGGGATACATCCCATATCTCTAATATATTCTTCAGCTATCTTGTCTAAATGCCCGGTAGTAACACCCGGCTTGATAAGCTTCGCAACTTCAGCCAAAGTGTCTCCTACCTTTAATGCACTTATTCTTAGTTCTTCTATCTCTTCTCTTGTCTTTACTGGTATCATCGCAAAAATCTTACATTTGACCTCTACCCTTGATTCTTCCAGACTTTGTCAATCCATCATAATGTCTCATCAACAAATGACTTTCAATTTGTTGTAGAGTATCCAATACAACTCCGACCAAAATCAACAAAGAGGTTCCACCATAAAACTGTGCGAATTGTTGATTAACTCCGAACAAACTTACTATAGCTGGCAGAATTGCAACTACGGCTAAGAATATAGAACCAGGCAAAGTCATTTTCGACAATACATTATCGAAAAATTCTTCTGTTTTCTTTCCAGGTTTTATACCAGGAATAAATCCACCATTCTTCTTCATATCATCAGCCATTTGTTTAGGATTAATCGCTACAGCCGTATAGAAGTATGTAAACGCAATTATCAACAATGCAAAAATCAAATTATACCAAAATCCATTGAAATCCGATAATGCAGATGCGATTCCTGACATACTTTCTGAATCAGAAAATCCGAACAAAGTTACAGGAATAAACATTATCGCTTGAGCAAAGATTATAGGCATAACTCCAGCAGCATTGATCTTTATTGGAACATATTGTCTTGCGCCTCCATATTGCTTGTTTCCTACTATTCGTTTTGCATATTGAACAGGAATACGTCTTGTTCCTTGAACCAAAAGTATACATAGCATAATCACTACCAACAAAACAACCAATTCTACGAAGAACATTACCAATTGCCCTCCTTGGTCTTCCATTCTTGATGCAAATTCAGCAAATAAAGCAAATGGTAAACGAGCTACGATACCGACCATTATCAACAACGATATACCATTACCGATTCCCTTATCTGTAATTCTTTCACCAAGCCACATTACAAACAATGTTCCGCATGTAAGCATTATTGATATAGGCAATACCCAATTGAAGAAATTGAGACTATCAGAACCTGTTATGCTATAAATTGGAGCACCATTGATTTGAGCTCTTAGATTTGCCAAATATGCAAATGATTGGAATATGGTTACGATTATAGTAAGCCATCTTGTCATCTGGTTGATTTTTCTTCTTCCACTCTCTCCCTCTCTCTGCATCTTTGTAAAATAAGGAACCACCATTGTCAGCAACTGCATAACAATTGATGCAGTGATGTATGGCATAATTCCTAATGCAAAGATAGACGCATTTGAAAATGCTCCTCCAGAAAACATATTCAACAATCCCAAAACTCCATCTTTGGTTTGTTCTTGCAATCCGACCAAATCAGCAGGATTGATGCCTGGAATTACGACATAAGAACCAACTCTATAAATTAGCACTAAGGCTAGTGTATAGAGTATTCTATCTCGCAAATCTTTGATGTTCCAGATATTTTTTAATGTATTGATAAATCGTTTCATCGGCTATTAGATTATTGTTGCAACACCACCTTTTGCTTCTATAGCGGCTTTAGCCGTTTTTGAGAAAGCATGTGCTGTTACATTGATTGTTGTACCTAATTCTCCTCTTCCAAGAATTTTCACTTTAGCATTTCTTGAAGACAACAGTCCGTGTTGCTTCAATACATCAATAGTTACATCTGTTATTTGAGTTCTTTCTGCTAATTCACTCAAAATATCAAGATTAACTCCAACATATTCTATTCTATTGATATTCTTGAAACCGAATTTAGGTAGTCGTCTGTATAGAGGCATTTGCCCTCCTTCAAAACCTATCTTACGAGAGTATCCAGAACGAGATTTCGCTCCTTTATGTCCTCTTGTTGAAGTGCCACCTCTTCCGGAACCTTGTCCACGTCCGATTCTCTTACGGTTCTTTGTTGAACCTTCTGCAGGTTTTAGTGTACTTAAATCCATGATTATTTCCTTTAATTTTCTTCTTAATTAATTTCCTCTACTTTAACCAAATGACTAACCTTTGCTATCATTCCCTCGATTGGTAAGGTCTTTTCGTGAAGTCTTGTACGGCCTATCTTTCCAAGTCCCAAAGCTTCTAATGTCTTCTTTTGTCTTGCAGGATGTCCGATACTGCTTCTTACTTGTGTTACTTTCAATTTCATAGCGCTTCAAGTGTTTTTGATTATCCGTTAAATACTCTATCCATTTCTATACCTCTCAACTTTGCAATGGTATAAGGATCTCTCATTTGCATCAAAGCTGCTATGGTTGCTTTCACAACGCTATGAGGGTTTGATGAACCTTTAGATTTTGCCAACACGTCTTTAACACCAACGCTTTCCAAAACAGCACGCATAGCACCACCTGCTATCAATCCTGTTCCCGGAGCTGCTGGCTTCAAGAAAACTCTTGCTCCACTATATTTTGCAATTTGTTCGTGAGGAATTGTTCCTTTCAAAACAGGAACCTTAACCAAGTTCTTCTTAGCATCATCAACTCCTTTGGCAATGGCTGCTGCAACTTCTTTTGCTTTTCCCAAACCATATCCGACAACACCATTTTCATTTCCTACAACCACAATGGCAGAAAAACTGAAAGTTCTACCTCCCTTGGTTACTTTGGTAACTCTGTTTATACTTACAAGTCTATCTTTGAAATCAATTTCACTAGACTTTACTCTTTTTACATTTACTTCAGCCATAACTACTTAGAATTTTAAGCCATTTTCTCTGGCAGAATCAGCCAATGATTTAACTCTTCCATGATACAAATATCCGTTTCTATCGAAAACTACAGCTTCAACACCAATCGCTTTAGCTCTTTCTGCAACCGATTTACCTACAGATATTGCTCTTTCAGTTTTTGTACCTTTTCTCTCGAAACTTTTCTCCATTGTAGATGCAGAAACTAAAGTTACACCTTTTTCATCATCTATCAATTGAGCATAAATCTCTTTATTGCTTCTGAATACGGTTAAACGAGGTCTGTTACTTGTTCCGCTTATTTTTTTGCGGATCCTCATTTTTAACTTAAATCTTCTTATTTCTTTCTTAGTTGCCATCCTTGTACGGATTTTAATTCAAAAATTACTTAGCAGCCGCTTTACCTGCTTTCTTACGAATAACTTCACCTTGGAATCTGATACCTTTTCCTTTGTATGGCTCAGGTTTACGCAAAGAACGAATCTTAGCAGCTACCTGTCCTAACAATTGCTTATCAATACTTGTCATTATGATAAGAGGATCTTTTCCTTTTTCTGTAACTGTCTCACACTTGATTTCTTGCGGCAATTCGAAGAATATATTGTGCGAATATCCCAATGACAATTCCAAAATTTGTCCTTGAACTTGAGCTTTGTAACCAACTCCTATAACAACCTGTGTTGTCTTAAAGCCTTCAGAAACACCTTTTACCATATTGGCTACCAATGCTCTATACAAGCCATGCAACGCTCTATGTTGTTTTTGGTCAGTTGCTCTAGTAAGCAATATTTGCTCACCTTCTATTCCGACAGTTATTGCAGGATCAACTTTCTGTGTTAAAGTCCCAAGTTTTCCTTTAACTGTTACTACATTATCTCCATCTACCACTACTTCTACACCCTTGGGTAGGCTTATCGGTAATTTTCCTATTCTTGACATCTGTCTTCCTCCTTAAAAATTAACTAATGTAACAAATTACCTCTCCTCCGATATTAAGAGCTCTTGCTTCTTTATCTGTCATCAATCCTTTTGATGTAGAAAGTATTGCTATACCTAATCCATTCAATACTCTTGGCATATTCTCAACACCTACGTATTTTCTCAAACCCGGTGTGCTGACACGTTTTATATTTGTCATAGCCGGTTCTTTAGTCATTGGATGGTATTTCAAAGCTATTTTTATCGTCTTCGGAAAAGTTTCATCTTCGAATTTGTAATTCAAAATGTAACCTTTATCAAACAATATTTTGGTTATTTCTTTTTTGATTTTAGAAGCAGGAATCTCAACAACTTTATGTCTTGCCATTGATGCATTTCTAATGCGTGTTAGATAATCTGCTATTGGATCTGTAACCATTTTATTTCTATTTTTATTTGTAACTGACTTATATCCTACCAACTTGCTTTTTTGACACCTGGAATCAAACCTGCTAATGCCATCTCTCTGAAATTGATTCTTGAAATTCCAAATTGACGCATATAACCTTTTGGTCTGCCGGTTAACTTACATCTGTTGTGCAATCTTACCGGAGAAGCATTTCTCGGCAATCTTTGAAGAGCCTCATAATCTCCCGCTTCCAACAATGCTTTACGCTTTGCTGCATATTTAGCTACTATTGCTTCTCTCTTACGCTCACGCGCTTTCATTGANNTTGATTCTTTTGCCATATCTTACAAATTGTTTTGATTCTTAAATGGAAAACCAAATGCCTTCAACAAAGACATCGCTTCTTTATCCTCTTTAGCAGATGTAACAAACGTGATATCCATTCCTTGAATATTATTCACTTTATCGATGTCTATCTCAGGGAATATAATTTGTTCGGTAATTCCAAAAGAGAAATTTCCTCTGCCATCGAAACCATTGTCACTGATTCCTCTAAAGTCTCTAATTCGAGGGATTGATGCGGAAAGCAATCTGTCCAAAAATTCATACATTTTGTTTCCTCTCAATGTTACTCTTACTCCAATTGGCATACCTTTTCTCAATTTGAAATTAGAAATATCCTTTCTTGATCTGGTTGCCACAGCTTTCTGACCTGCAATAAGAGTCATTTCCTCAATACCTTTGTCAATGACTTTTTTGTCTGCTACAGCCAAACGTCCCAATCCTTGATTCAATGAAATCTTTTCAAGACGTGGTACCTGCATAACGGTCTTATAGTTGTACTCTTTCATCAAAGCAGCAACTATCTCTTCCTTATATTTTTGTTTTAGTCTCGGTGTGTATCCCATTACTTAATTACCTCCCCTGTTTTTTTAGAGTAACGCACTAATTTATTTGTCTTTTCATCCAATCTTCTTCCAATTCTGGTTGCATTTCCCTTTGAATCAACTACCATCAAATTAGAAATATGAATCGGAGCCTCTTTTTCAATTATTCCACCTTGTGTATTCTTTGGATTTGGCTTAGTATGCTTTTTTATCTTATTCAAACCCTCCACAATGGCACGACTTTTTGCTGGATATACCACAAGAACTCTTCCTGTTTTTCCCTTGTCGTTACC
>DEPP01000082.1 GCA_002358835.1 Bacteroidales bacterium UBA3389 | reverse complement strand
AAGATTTAATACTATTACTCCAACCGGAGAAAAAGGTGAATCTTTCTGGGGTAGAGATTACGACGTTAATGCAAATTTAAACTTTGTATTTGGTGATGGTAATTTCCATTTCTATTTGCTTACAGGTCTTTATTTTGCTCATGCCTATAGAGAAAGTAAAAATACTGGAGGCATTTTTGATTTAGGTCTTTTCGATGATAATAGCTCTGTTGGTGAAGATGGTAAAACATATTACAATACAGATGATTTGAAAGGTTCAATAGGATTTGGACTTAATACAGGATGTGGTATTGAATATATTATATCTGATGCAGTACGTATCAGTTTAGATCATCAATTGTCGTTAGGAATACTAACTATGTGGTCTCTCAGATTGGGAGTATCTTATTACATAATGTAATTCATCAAAGAGTTTATTTGATATGAATTAATTAAATCGGTCTTAGAAAAATTATATTTGTAATAAAACTTAAATGCAAAGTCATAATTCTTACTTCTTTGGAGATGTTGGATGTAAGAACAGGCATGTTTGTAACATATAAAATTTCTAATGACCGATTTATTTTATCATATTCTCTCCTACCCTATACTTTGTAATAGTTTCGCAAAATGCTTATAAACAGGTTGGCGGGAAGTATCCTCTTGAGCAAAACTGACAGACGTTGCTCCATATTGGCCACTACGTATCGAAATCGAGGGTTTTTCTTACGGATAATCTTCTCTATCTTTTTGGACAAAACAATAGGCTTAAGACCTCCTTTTTCCTCTTTCTCGATGATTTTTAGCGATCGGTCGAAGCTTGCACCATAATCATCATTATAAAGCGTCAGAGTCGAATTTTTGCGGTTTGCGGTGAAGTTTGTGGCAAAATCGCCGGGTTCTACCACCACCACCTTTATGCCCATTCCCCTAACCTCTGCAGCAAGGGCTTCGCTATAGCCCTCGATGGCAAACTTGGATGCCGAGTAATAGCCTTGATACGGCAGTCCCATTACACCACCTATAGAGCTGATATTGATAATTTTACCGTTTCTTTGCTTTCGCATGACTGGTAGTACGCATTGGCATACGTTGGACATACCCCTGAAGTTGGTGTTCATTTGTATGTCAATTTCTTCATCGGTAGCTAGCTCTATACAGCCACCTATCCCCATACCGGCGTTGTTTATCAGCACATCTATCCTGCCCTCTTGTTTCAGTATGTAATCCACTGCTGCAGTGATGCTTGCTTTGTTACAAACGTCCATTTTTATCATCTTTATACTGCTGTCGGTTATCTCTTTTCTACTGGTACCATATACAGTATATCCTTTGGTAGCCAAGTGTTTGGCAGTGCTATGACCAAATCCTGATGAAGCTCCGGTTATAAGTACTACTTTGTTCATGTTCTGTTATGCCTTTGGTTTTGCAAAGATACTAATTTATTTGATATTGATTATTCTGTGGTATGAAAAATAATTTCGTAGAATAATAACCAATATATCAAAATAAAGTTGTAACTTTGTAGGTTGCTTTGAAGGCAAAAGAATGTGTAGAAACGAATAAATAATGCTGATGGCTACAAAGGATAAGTTGATAGAAAAGTTAGATAGATTTGTACGCAAATATTATAAAAATCAGCTCATTAAAGGTGTATTATACACTGTAGGTTTATTGTTGCTGATGTTTATTTTGATTAATGTATTGGAGTATTTTGGTTATTTCAGTACAGTGGTCAGAATGGTGCTTTTTTGGTCGTATTTAGTTGTTGCAGCATTGTTTTTGGTAGTCTATATAGTACTTCCTTTGATGAAAATGTACAAAATAGGCAAAAGAATATCGTACCATCAGGCTGCTACAATAATAGGTAAACATTTTCCCGAAATCAGCGACAAACTTCTCAATCTGTTGCAGTTGAAAGATATGGCTGTTTATTCTGAAAATAGTGATTTGCTGGAAGCAAGTATTCAGCAAAAAACCGAAAACCTCTCCCCTATCCCATTTCTTAAGGCTATTGATTTAAAGCAAAATAAGCGTTATATCAAATATGCTGTAGTGCCGTTGGGTGTATTGATATTGCTACTTATTATATCGCCGGCAGTGATAAAAGAACCGTCAAACAGACTGGTGAATTATAACACATATTATGAAAAACCTGCCCCCTTTACTTATCATATTGTAAATGATTCTTTAGTAGCCTTTCAGCAAGAGGACTTTCTTTTGAGGGTAAAAGTAGAAGGAAACGATGTTCCCAACGATGTCTTTTTAGTTGTCAATAGCGTTGAATATAAAATGAATAAGGAGGATATGACTACGTTCACTTATTTGTTTAAGAACCTTCAGCGTAGTCAAACATTCCATTTTAAGGCAGTAGAGATTGTCTCGCCAAGTTATCAGTTGAGGGTATTGCCCAAGCCCGTGATTGTGGATTTTACAACAAAGCTTATTTATCCTTCATATACAGGTAAAGCATCTGACGATTTGATAAATACAGGCGATCTTTCGGTTCCCGAAGGTACCACTGTTCAGTGGACTTTCCAAACACGTGATGTGCATGATTTTTACTTTATTGTGGATTCTGTTACACAGACTTTTCAACCCGATGCCAACGGAAGACTGTCTGTTTCCAAGCGATTTCTAAAACCTGCAAGTTATGCTTTTTATTCGGCTAATAACTATGTGTCTAATATTGATACTCTGAAATATACAATCTCGGTACTGCCCGATGCTGTACCAATGATATTGGTTATGGAAATGAGGGATTCGGTTCAAGCAGATCGCATATTCTTCAAGGGAAGGATAAAGGACGATTACGGTTTTTCGAAGCTACAGTTTAAAATCATAAAAACCTCAGCTAATGATACTACTAATAAGGTATTTATAGAAAAAGATTTGCCTTTCAAAGCTGATGAAGCTACGCAAGAGTTTTATTATTCTACTGTGTTTGAGGATATAGAGATAATGCCCGGCGATAGGGTTGAATACTACTTTGAGGTATGGGATAATGATGGAATACATGGTGTAAAATCAGCAAAATCACAGATATTTGAAGTAAAAGTACCTACTGAAGAAGAACTTGAACAAATGTTTGAAGCTGGTTCGGAACAAGTTAATGAACTTTCACAAAACTCGTTGCAAGAGATAAAAGATATGCAAAGGGATATTAATGAAATGATGCGTAAACTGGTGGATAAGAAAGAACTAACATGGCAGGATAAAAAGCAACTTGAGGAACTTGCAAAGAAACAACGTGAGGTGAAAGAAACTTTGCAGAAAATGCAAGAACAAATACGCCAAAACAATATGTTGGAACAGCAATATAAGGAGCAAAGCGAATCTATAATTGAGAAACAAAAGGAGCTAGATCGTCTTTATAACGAGTTACTTACTGATGAAATGAAACAGATGATGGAAGAGATGAACAAACTGATGGAAGAGGTAGATAAAAAGAAGGTGCAGGAGGCTTTGGAAGATATGAAACTTAAAAATGATGCTTTAGAAAAACAGTTGGATCAGAATATAGAGTTGATGAAACGCCTAGAATTAGAAAAGAAAGTAGAGATAACCATAAAGAAAACCGAAGAGTTGGCACAGAAACAGAGAGAGTTGGCAAGAGATACAGAGAAGTCAGATATGAAAAAAACAGAGGAATTGAGCAACAAACAAAACAAGCTCAATGAAGAATTTAAGCAACTACAAAAGGATATAGATGATATACAAAAGAAACTTAAAGACATAGATGAAACGGCAGAATTTAAGCGTAATAGAGATACCGAAAATTCTATATCCGACAAGCAAAATGAGGCATCCAAGCAGCTAAATAACAAGAATAATAAAAAGGCTTCAGAACAGCAAAATTCTGCAGCTGATGAGTTGGAAAAGTTGTCTAATGAGTTGGCTGAAGCGCAATTGGATATGGAACAAAGTGATCTTGCAGAAGATGCAGAACAAGTACGTCAGTTGTTGAAAAATCTTGTTACTCTATCGTTTAACCAAGAACAGCTTATCTCCGATCTCAACTCAATACAGATACAAGATCCGAAATATCAGCAGATAATAGCTTCGCAACACAAGATAAAAGATGATTTTAAAACGGTAGAAGATTCTTTGCGAACCATGGCTAAACGTCAGATGATGGTAGCGATGGTAATAAATAAGGAGTTGGAAGTTATAAATCTAAACATTTCAAAATCAATGAATAGATTGTTGCTTATGAATCAAACATTCTATGGTACTTCGAAGAATCAGTCGGCTGCTTCATCTATGCAGTACTCCATGATGTCGTTGAATAATCTTGCATTGGTTTTGGCAGAATCGTTGGATGATATGCAGTCGCAGATGAGGCAGAATAATCAGAAGAAGAAATCAGGTAACTGTAAGAAGTCAGGTAGTTGTAATAACCCTGGTCAAAGTAAATCCGGCAAAGGTAAGCCATCTGCAAAATCGATGAAAGACTTGCAAGATGCTCTCAATAAACAAATGGAAGCTATGAAGCAACAACTTGATAAACAGGCTAAACAAGAGGGTAGGGGTAAGATAGGTCAAAATAGTAAAATGAGTGAAGAATTTGCACGTATGGCAGCACAACAAGAGCAAATACGTAGGATGATGCAGAAATATGGCGAAGACCTTAAGCAAGGAAGTAGTGGAGCTATGGGTAAAGAAGTGGATAAGTTGCTAAAGCAGATGGAACAGACTGAGACAGAACTCGTAAATAAGACTATTACAAAACAAACTATGATGCGTCAGCAACAAATATTGACTAGATTGCTTGAACATGAGCAGGCTGAAATGCAAAGGGAAAGAGACCAAAAAAGAGAAAGTAAAGAGGCAAAAGATATTTTTCAGCACTCACAAGGAGATTTGGACGAATACAATAAGTTGAAACAGCAGGAACTTGAGATGTTTCGGACTGTGCCTCCAACATTTACAAACTATTATAAATCAAAGGTGAATGAGTATTTATATAAGCTAGGAAACTGATAATTGACATTTGGCGGTGTAAAAAATATTGTAAACAAATTTGTCTTGCTGAGAAAAATAACGTATCTTTGTAATCTGTTAAATGAATATGTTATATATGGAACGCATTGTTATTCAGTCTAATATTGCTAATCTGGTTAAGGTTGAGCAGTTTCTTGATACAGTATGTGATACAATGAACATTCACAATTACTATGCTACAATATCTGTTGCAGTGTTGCAAGCAGTTGAAAATGCCATACTTCATGGTAATAAATCGGACGAAAGCAAGTCTGTTTCCATTAAGTATTCGAAGTGTAGAGGTGGTATTGCTTTTGTTGTTGAAGACGAAGGTGAAGGCTTCAATTATAAAGGATACTCTGGTCTATCATTGGAGGGTGGTAAAGGAGATGGTATATTTTTGATGCAAACATTATCAGATTCTTGTACTTATTCTAAAGGTGGGAAAAGGGTTAAGTTGGAGTTTATGATTCAAGGTATAGAAGCCTCTCGATCTTTGGAACGAGCAGTAACATTGCAAAATTTCTTTGATCCAAAGAGAATTAATGTTTGATAGAAAATATAAATAGAAATAGTATAAAGCGAGCGGCAGTGGTATTACGATTATTGTCGGTCGCTTTTTCTGTGTAAAAGTGAATAGATATGAATCCAATTTTTAATACTGTTTTTAAAGCTTTGGCTGTAGGATTGGGAACAGCTGTATTTGTACTTTCTGTTATGAAAGTTGATGTGGAAAGTGAAAGTTTGTTTATGATGCTGGGTATGGCGGTTGCTTGTTTGGGACTTT
>DEPP01000107.1:470-2504 GCA_002358835.1 Bacteroidales bacterium UBA3389 | reverse complement strand
TGCACTCGCGATAAAACATTCAAGAGAGATTGATATTTCGCTCGCTTGCAGAAATGTTAAAATATTAAATTTATGGCAATTTGATAGTTTACAAATAAATTATTCTTGTTATTTTTGTAAACCCAAAATATAAAACCATGAAAGAGATATTTCCAATAAGATTAAAACAGGCACGCATAATGCAAGGGCTATCAATGGACTCCCTTTGTGAAAAGGCGAGCTTTGCACTCAGCAAACAAGCCATTTCAAAATATGAGACCGGGAAAATGATGCCTGATAGCAAGTCTCTGATTATTTTGTCAAATACGTTAGGAGTAAGCATTGATTACTTCTTTCGCCCTATTGCTGTGTCTATTGACAACGTTGAATTTCGCAAAAAGTCAAAATTGGGTGCAAAACAAATAGATACTATCAAAGAATTAGTTAGAGATAAATTAGAACGTTATTTTGAAATAGAATCTATCATTGATATACAAACTGAATTTAAGTCGGTATATGATAATGTCTTGATTCAAGGAGAATATGATATTTTCCCCATAGTTGCCCGAATTAAAGAAGAATGGAAACTTGGTGAGGATGGCATCAATAACCTTATCGAAATTCTGGAGGAAAACAAAATAAAAGTTATTGAGATAGATGCACCTGATAGCTTTGACGGATTAAGCGGATATGCTAATGGTAAAAATCCTGTAATTGTACTCAATAAGAATTTCGATAGTGAACGCAAACGTTTCACTGCATTGCATGAATTGGGACATTTGCTTCTCAACTTTGACAATTCAATAGACGAAAAGCGAATTGAAAGTTTTTGCAACTTATTTGCAAATGAGATGCTTATCTCCAAAAGCGTATTCATTCAAAAAATTGGCATGAACCGAAAGGATATTTCATTGCAAGAGCTACAGGATATTCAGTTTCAATTTGGAATATCCATTGATGCTTTGATGTACAAAGCAAAAGAACTGAATATTATAACCGATGCTCGATACAGAACTTTCTGCATCAAGAAGAACCAAACTAAAAGATTCAAAGAAGAGGTAGAAAAAAGTCGTTATAAACAAGAAGAATCCAATCGCTTCGTACGTTTAGTATATCGTGCTTTGGCAAGCGAAATTATTTCTATATCAAAAGCAAGCTCGCTGCTGAATATTCCAGTAAATGCAATCAGAAATCAGCTAAACTTGGTATAGGATGGAAATTGTAGTAAATGACACAAATATATTCATAGATCTTTACTCAATAGGATTGTTGGAAGAATTCTTTGAATTACCGATAACAGTGCATACAGTTGATTTTGTCATCAATGAACTAAAAGAACCTGAACAACTCAAGGCCATAAACGAGTTTATCAAGAATGGTAAATTGAAAGTTCAAAATTTTGACACGAAAGAACTGATTGACATTATCGATTTACAGAGCAGAGCCGGTGGTAATGTGTCTATTACAGATTGTGCTGTGTGGCATTATGCAAAGATTAACAACTATGCATTGCTAACAGGCGATGGGCAGCTACGTAAAAAAGCTATAGAAACAAATGTGACTGTTAAAGGCATTGTATATGTATTTGACTATTTGGTAGAAACAAAAATACTCTCACCTCAATTAGCGATAACAAAGATACAGAATTTAATGAACATCAATACCCGATTGCCAAAAACTGTAATTCAAGAACGCATAGAAAAGTGGAGCAATACATAAGGCTCCACTTTTTTACGTATTACAAAACTCCTATAATTACAACGCTTTTATAAGGTTTTCAAGTTTATCGAGGTCGCGAGCATCTACTTCAATGTCAAGTATATTACCGCTCCTGTCCACAACTCTATAGAACGGATAGCCGTCAATCTTAAGATATTCCCCAACTGCACGCTGCTGTATATCAGGTAAATTATAGTGATAGACATTCTCACCTGTGACATTGAACTGTTTTATCGTGTTCTCCCACGTTTCAATAGGGCTTTGGTTTGCCAGGTAGAGATAAGCTACATCGTATTTGTTCAGGCGTTCATATTCCTTTTGCGATTCCGATAGTGC
>DEPP01000107.1:0-446 GCA_002358835.1 Bacteroidales bacterium UBA3389 | reverse complement strand
CACCACGTTCCCCATACATCAATGATGACAACCTTTCCTTTCAAGGGTTCAAGTAACTTGCGTAGAATCCCTTCGCCATCGGAAAGGCCTGCAACATCGTTGTGGCTACGCAGGCTTGCAGCGTGATGCTGTTCGCCGTTCATTATGGCAACGAGTCTATCGTTCTCAAGCAGGATGCTCTCCTTCAATGGTTCAAAGGTAATATTCTTCTGGATGTATTGCAAGGCAAGGGGCGGCAGAGGCTCCTTGTCACATTCAAGCGATTTATGCAAACAACGTATAGCAAGAATCTCTCTCAGCACGCGGTTATATCCAAGCGGTTCGGTTACATCCATTATGGCATACATCTGAATAGTCGGTAATTCGGTATCAATTATCTTCATAAATCCATCCCTTCCAAGAATGCTTTTTGCACGATTTGATAACGCCGACTCATAGAACTCATC
>DEPP01000080.1:4955-12006 GCA_002358835.1 Bacteroidales bacterium UBA3389 | reverse complement strand
GAACAAATGCTAAGATATTCCAAGGATTACAGCCCATTGAAATAAGAAAAGGCTGAATAAAAAAAAGAACTCGTGAAATAAAACTCACGAGTTCTTTTTTTTATTCCTTATTTTTTGGTAGTTCAAACTTGATTGGCAGGGTGAATTGAAATCTTACGGGGTTTCCTCCTTGCTTTCCCGGTTTCCATTTCGGCATATTTTTTACCATTTCCATAGCTGCTTCATCGCAACCGCCTCCTATGCCTCGTAAAATTTTAACATTTGAAATCGAACCGTCTTTTTCAATAACAAATTGCACGAATACTCTTCCTTCAATGCCTTTTTCTTTTGCAAGTTCAGGGTATTTAAGGTTTTTTCCAATGTAAGCATACATCGCCTCCATACCTCCCGGAAATTCTGCTTGCTCTTCAACAACGACAAACACTTCATCGTCTACGGATACTTTCTTTTCTTCTTGACAAAACGCCATATTTGTCAAAAGAATTGCTGATAATAATAATGCTAATTTTTTCATAAAATTGTTTTTTAAGTGATTAAACGCTGCAAATGTACAAAAAAAAATAAAAAACCAAGTTTTTAGTATAAAAATATTAACTTTGCATTATGAAACTCAATGAAAGAACAGAAACTTCCGGCTATATAGATGATATAGAACCTGATTACGTTTTGTCCGATAGGTTTGAAATTGAATGCGAACTGCCTTCCGAGGGATACAATCGTTTGTTTAAGGCGGTGCGTTATGGAAAGTATTTTGTCCTTAAAGGATTGAAGGAGAAATATCGGGATAATAATCTGTATAGAGGTTTAATCATAAAGGAATTTGACATACTTGTTTCGCTCAATCACCCCAATATTGTACGTTGTTATGGAATTGAGGAGGTTGAAGACTTGGGTTTGTGTATTATTATGGAGTATGTCGATGGGGTTACCTTGGATAGGTTTTTGGAAACAAAGCCTTCTTCTGCTCAAAGGCGTAAGGTGGTAAAGCAAATGCTGAATGCAATGGATTATTATCACGAATTGCAATTGGTACATCGCGATTTGAAACCCTCAAACATTCTTATAACAAATAATGCTCATAATGTAAGAATCATAGACTTTGGTTTGGCAGACACAGACTATTATGCAGTTTTCAAAGAGCCTGCATTCACTCGTCAATATGCCTCTCCCGAACAATTAAATGGGGAAAAACTCGATTGCAGAAGTGATATTTATAGTTTTGGAAAGGTGCTTGCAAAGATTTTTCCAAAGTCATACAAAAGGATTGCAAAGAAATGTAACAAGGAAAAAAGAAAAGAGCGTTATCCTAATGCGGATTATGTTTATCAAGCAATGTTTTCGGTTAAGAAAAAGTTGTATAGAGCGGCTATTGTGGTGATTGTTCTTGGTCTTTTGTCTTATTTGACATATAATTACATACATTACTACTCAAAACCTTTTGAAACGCAAATCGCTTCGGGACAAACATTGAAAATGCAAATCATTGATTCAAAGGCAGTGGTGCTTGCTAATAATAATGTAAAGGGTGATTTGCATATTCCTGAGTTTGTGTCTTATCGTTTGAGGAAATTTCCTGTTACAAGAATAGAAGACCGTGCGTTTTTTCACAATAATGAGATTACTCGCTTGACTTTGCCTGAGAATTTGGAGCATTTGGGAGCGTGGGCATTTTCTTCCTGTCCTGCTTTAAGCGATACGCTTGTTCTTCCAAAGAATTTGAAAGAGATTGGTAACGATGCTTTTTGCGGAACAAATATTTCGTGTTTGGTGATAAAGAGTGAAAAACTTGAACCGATAGATTCTACACTTGAAAACAACTTTTTCTTTAATTGTGCAAACCTTCAAACGATTGTTTGTGATCAAAGTGTGAATAATTTGACGTTTAGTCTTTTGCGTTCTGCTCATAATCTTGAAGAAGTAGTGTTTCCAGAGAGTTTGAACGAGATTCCCGAGGCATTTTTCGCTCATGCAAAGATTTCGGGTAGGGTTTCGTTTCCCAAAGACTTGAAAACAGTTGGTTGGAGTGCCTTTTTCGATGCGAAAATAGATAGTGTGATTCTGCCAAAGAGCGTAAAGGAAATAAGAAGTTATGCTTTCAATTATTCGAATATCAAAAAAATAGATATAGGTTCTGAAATTGAGGTGTTGGGAGAGAAATCTCTTGCCGATTTGTTTGATTTGGATACTTTAATCATTAGAGCAAAGACGCCGCCTCTTACAGGTCAAAATTTCTTCCTTAATAGTGGAAGTGAAAAGTTCGTGTTTTTAGTGCCGAAAGAAAGTCTTGATGCGTACAAAACACATAAGGAATTTTCAAAACTTAACCCTCAACCTTTCAATTAAAGATTTTACGATATGGATACTAATCAAAATATATTATTGCTAAAAACTCTTGTGGAGGAAATCTTGGACAAGAAATTGAATTCTTCCCATGATTTTGTTTATTTGTCAGATGAGATAGAGAATAGACTGAACGAAAGATTATCTGTCTCAACTTTGAAAAGAATTTTCGGATACATAGATGGTTATTCCTCTGTCAGAGAAAGAACTCTTAATGTATTGAGCAGATTTATCGGTTATCCCGATTTCAAAACCTTTGAAATAGAGTATTGCAGTAGCGAAGAGGTGATTTCTTCTCAGAGATTATTCACTCAAACTTTGACTTCCGAGGATTTGCAACCCGATTCTATTGTGGAAATTCAATGGAATCCCGGCAGGATATGCTTTTTGCGATATTTGGGCAGGGACAATTTTGAGGTAATTGATTCGCAAAATTCAAAATTATGCAAAGGCGACAGGTTTACATGTTCGAATTTCTATATCAATCAGCCGTTGATTTTACACAATTACATACATGATAATCAATCTGCTTGTAAATTTGTTATAGGCTCAAGAGGTGGTCTGACGGTTGCAAGAGTGGATTTTACAAATGTTGATTTTTGCGACAGAGCAGTCGGGGAAAACCGATAAGAGACTGAAAAAAAAGAAAAGTCTTGAGGGGAGTATTCAAAAGATCGGATCTTTTGGGGTGAAAGATCGGATGTTTTATGGCAAAAGATCGGATCTTTTCAGTGGTTTGCACCGAGGTTTTTGTTTCTATCCAAGAATTTGTTCGTTTTATATATAATATTTTGTTGATTATGATAGAGTTGGTAGGTTACAAAAAGACGATGAGCCTCAATGGCGAAAAGAAAGAAAAGGTATTCGTCAAGGCTAATCTTCCGCATCGCATGGATTTTGAAAAATTGTGTGCCTTGATTGCCGAAAGAACTACGCTTACGGATTTTGAAGTGGCTTTTGTTTTAGCTGAGGTTGAGCAGGTTGTGATTGAAAATATCGAACTCGGACGCGGAACTGAAATAGGACGACTCGGCAGTGTGGAATTGTCGGTCAAAGCCAATGCGGTTGATAGTTTTGAGGAATTGGATAAGAATTTGGTGGAGAAAACCAAGATTATTTATAAGCCTTCCAAGGGGATTAAAGAGGCTTTGAGAAATATGAAATACAAAGTTGTGCGTCAAAAATAGTTCTCTGACGCAAAAAGGCGGATAAGTAATCCTGACAGAAGATGCTTTTTGCGATATTTTATAGCAATCAGCCGTTGATTTCTTGAATTCGCGACACTGAAACTTTATTCTGTTTGATTGGATTAAAGGTTTAATTTTTTGGTTTGCTGTTATATCGGTTTGTGAAAAATAAACAAGCGAAGTTGAATCGGTATCAACTTCGCTTGTTTGTGTTCTTAATGTTGTGATGTTTATTTTGCGTAATTTACTGCTCGGGTTTCTCGAATCACGGTAACCTTTATCATGCCCGGAAAGACCATTTCGTTTTGTATCTTCTTAGACAGACTCATCGAGATTTGATTTGCTTCAGCATCTGATACCTTTTCCGCAGATACAATCACTCTCAATTCTCTTCCTGCTTGAATTGCGTATGTTTTAACAACTCCCGGATAGCTCATTGCCATCTCTTCCAACTTGTTTAAGCGGTTTATGTACGCCTCAACCACTTCTCGTCTTGCTCCCGGTCTTGCTCCGGAAATCGCATCGCAGACTTGAACGATAGGAGCGTAAAGACTTTGCATCTCTATCTCGTCATGGTGAGAACCGATTGCGTTGCTGATTTCTGCTTTCTCTTTGAACTTTTCTGCAAGTTTCATTCCGTGGATTGCGTGAGGTAGTTCGGGCTCGTTATCCGGCACTTTACCTATGTCATGCAACAATCCTGCTCTTTTTGCTATCTTTGGATTCAATCCTAATTCGCTTGCCATTGTCGCACATAAGTTTGCAACTTCGCGAGAGTGTTGTAGCAAATTCTGTCCGTAGGAAGAACGATATTTCATCTTTCCTATCATTCTTATAAGTTCGTGGTGCATGTTCACGATTCCCAAATCGATACAAGTTCTTTTTCCGGTCTCAATAACCTCTTGCTCGATTTGTTTTTTCGTTTTTGCAACCACTTCTTCGATTCTTGCAGGGTGAATACGACCGTCTGTAACCAATTTGTGTAATGAAAGTCTTGCAACTTCTCTTCTCACAGGGTCAAAGCACGAAAGAAGGATTGCATCCGGTGAGTCATCAATTATCACTTCCACTCCCGTAAGGTTTTCCAACGTTCTGATGTTTCGACCTTCTCTTCCTATGATTCGTCCTTTTACTTCCTCGCTTTCGAGATTGAAAACCGAAACTGTGTTTTCTATTGCGTTTTCTGTTGCGGTACGTTGTATCGATTCGATAACGATTTTCTTTGCTTGTTGGTTTGCAGTCAGCTTAGCCTCTTCGACAATCTCCATTATTTTGTTTGCCGCATCGTTTTTCGCTTCTTCGGTAAGGCTTTCTATCAGTTGGGCTTTTGCTTCCTCTGCTGACAATCCTGCAACTTGTTCCAACTTTTCAATGCTGTCGCGATATGCCTTCTCAACCTCTTGTTGGCGAACTTGAAGTTTTTCTGCTTGTTTGCTGAGGTTTTCTTTTGCTGCCAAAAATTCGTTGCTTTTCTTCTGAAGTTCCTCAACTTTTTGATTTAATGCTTGCTCTTTTTGTTTGATTTTGTTCTCGGCTTGCATTACTTTGTTGTTTCGTTCTTGCACTTGCTTTTCGTGTTCGCCTTTCATCTGCAAGAATTTCTCTTTAGCTTGAAGAATTTTTTCTTTCTTCATGATTTCGCCTTTTTCTTCGGCTTCTTTCAATACTTGAAGACTTTTCTTTTCTAAAGTACTTCTCAATTTGGTTGCGGAAAGTGCAATTCCTATTCCCAAACCGCCAACCACTCCGATAATGATTCCAATAAGTATATTCATGGTTTCGTCTATAAAAAGTTAGTTATATAAGCTTGGAGCTTTAAGGAGAATGTTTCAGAACGTTGTAAGGAGATAATAAAACCGCACCAATCTCGATTTATGGAGTATCGTAAACTCCGAAAATAAAGGATTTGAGTGCCTTTTGTGTCAAACTTCCACTGTCTTCAAAGAGATTTCCTGACGGAAATGAGGCCTGTTTTCTCCAAAATGAGCTTAACTCGTTATTGTTATTGTGTTGAGTTTACAGACTGCTACGAAATTGATGCGGTATGTCGTTCTTATTCTATTTGATACTGTTTTCAATGGTTTGGAGCATAGTTTTCAAGCGTTCGGTTACCGTTTTGTTATTGTCATTTTGCATCTTGTTTTGCTTAATGAAAGCCGTAACATATTGCAACAATATCATGGCAAGTAAATCCTGTTTATCCTTGTAAGCATATTTTGCTTCATACCCTTTTATCGTTTCATCGACTATGTTAGAGGCTTCTTCGAAAATGTCTTTTTCACTCTTTCTGACATTAACCTTGTATGGTTTTCCTGCCAATTCCACACTTACGCTAATCATCTCCTCACTCATCGTCTCTGTCTCTATCTTGTATCAAAACCAACAAAGCCAACCCCTTGTTAACTTCTTGCAACAATTCGTTTATCTTTCTCCTCAGTTCGTTTATATCCTCTTTCTGCTCTATTGCTTTTGTTAATTTACCTACTATATCTTTATTATATAATTCACTATTTTTGTTCGATAAGGCCGCAACTTCTTTTCTTAATCTTTCATTCTCGCTTTCCAATGCCGCAATCTTCCTTTCACAATTTTCTTTTTGTGTTATAATGAATTGCATCTTGGTCTCGATTTCTGCAATCAAAGAAAGAATCTCACTCATGTTGCTAAAACTTTAAGCCGTTACCGCTTGCAAATGTAGTAAATTTATTCTTACTATTATGTTTTTTATTCTAATTTATTTTTCAGGCAAAGTATGACCCATTCTTTCTCGTTTGGTATCCAAATATTTCTCATTATATTTGTTTGGATTGATAACAAGAGGAACGTTTTCTATGATTTTGATTCCGTAACCTTCCAATCCAGTGCGTTTTTTCGGATTGTTGGACATCAAACGCAAGTTTGTTGCATTCATATCTCTCAAAATCTGAGCTCCTACGCCATAATCTCTTTCATCTGCTTTGAATCCCAACGCCAAATTAGCCTCTACTGTGTCCAAACCTTGTTCTTGAAGGTGGTAAGCTTTGAGTTTATTAACCAAACCAATGCCTCTTCCTTCTTGGCTCATATAAACAATCAACCCTTTGCCTTCTTGCTCGACCATTTGCATGGCTGTGTGTAATTGTTCGCCACAATCACATTTGCAAGAACCAAAAATATCGCCCGTTGCACAAGAAGAGTGGACTCTACATAAGATTGGTTCGTCTTTTTCCCATTCCCCTTTTTTCAAAACCAAGTGTGTCAAGTTGTTATCTTTTTGTGTGTAAGCTATAAGTTTGAATTCACCCCATTGTGTAGGAAGAAATACTTCTTGTTCTTTATGTATTAAACTTTCTGTCTTGATTCTGTATGCTATTAGGTCTTTTATCGTGATTATTTTCAAATTGTACTCCTCTGCAAACTTCATCAAATCGGGCATTCTCGCCATTGTGCCATCTTCGTTCATTATTTCCATCAACGCACCAACAGGATACAAGCCCGCAAGCCTTGCTAAATCGATTGTAGCTTCGGTGTGACCTGCACGACGT
>DEPP01000080.1:1393-4934 GCA_002358835.1 Bacteroidales bacterium UBA3389 | reverse complement strand
AATACTCCTTCTTCTTGAGCGTAAAGAGGGTTGATGTGTCCGGGGCGTCCGAATGTTGCAGGTGTTGAACTTGGATCTGCCAAAGCCAATATGGTTGCAGCTCTGTCTGAGGCTGAAACTCCGGTTGAACATCCCTCTAATTTGTCTATTGTAACGGTGAAAGGCGTTCCTAAAACAGACGTATTGTCTGCAACTTGGTGATATAATCCAAGCTCACGACAGCGTGATATTGTAACGGGTGTGCAAAGTACTCCGCGAGCATGTTTCAACATAAAGTTAACTTTCTCGGGTGTTATCTTTTCTGCGGCAATTATCAAATCACCTTCGTTTTCTCTATCTTCATCGTCGACAACAATAACAAAATTGCCTTTTTTGAATTCTTCAACAGCTTCTTCTATTGTATCTACTTTAGTCTTCATTTCAAAATCTTTTTAGTCTGCAAAGATAAGAAAAAAAAAGGATTTGCAACAAATATAATGACGTATTGTTGTTTTTTTGTGTAAGATTTAGAATGTTATTTGTCTGTTTTCGATGAAAATCGATATAGTTGTAAAATCACCAAAAATGGGTTTAAGTATCGAAATAAGCGGAAACAATCTTTATGCGAATCGGTTTTTATTTGTACCTTTGCACCCGTTTTATTCGAGAAAATAAAAAGTCTGATGATAAGTTTTAGTATAATAACGCAAGGAATATTATTTGGATTGACATTGTCTCTAATGGTCGGTCCTGCGTTTTTTTCTTTGATTCAGACGAGTATAACACAAGGATTTCGTAGTGGGTCGCAGTTGGCAATGGGGGTTGCTTTATCCGATGTGCTTATGGTGTTTGTTGCTTGGTTTGGAGTAAGTTCTTTGTTCGCTTCCGACAAGGCTCAAAATCTTATCAGTTTGATAGGAGGTTGTGTAATCATAGGATTCGGAATTTACACCGCAACTCGCAGACATATAACCCAACCACGAAGAAGTATAGAGACGGTAAGCAAGTTTCAACTCAAATACATATTGAAAGGATTTTTGTTTAATATAGCCAATCCCGGCGTTTGGATTTACTGGCTCATCCCGGTGAATGTCGCGGTTAGCCATGACAAAACCATAGAGCAGATAACATTCCTTGTGTGTATTCTTTTGACTGTCTTTACGATGGATTTGATAAAATGTGCCATTGCTTATGAGTTGAAACGCTTTATGACAGACAAAGTAATCACGATTATGAACCGAGTGGTGGGGAGTATTCTTATTTTGTTTGGCATTTATTTGATAGTATCCGCTTTTACCGTTATCGATATTCCAACAATGTCATCCGTTGTTGGCTAAAAAGCCGAAATAAATCTTTGTTTTTTCGAAATAAATCTTTGTTTTATTCCGCTAATTCTTGATTTGGTGAAAATAGAATCAAGAATTGTTTTTCTTAAATCGCAAACGGTCTTTGTCGGGTGAAATTTTATTTGTATTTTTGCAATCACAGATGTGATAATTTATGCTTTTAGATGAATTAAACGAAGAACAACGAGCTGCGGCTTCTCAAACCGAAGGTGCAATTATGATAGTTGCAGGAGCAGGTTCGGGAAAGACACGCACACTTACATACAGAGTAGCACATTTGCTTGAAAAGGGAGTATCACCTTTTTCAATACTTTTGTTGACCTTTACCAATAAAGCAGCCAAAGAGATGAGAGAAAGAATCGAATCTTTGGTTGGTAACGGTGCAAAGTCTATACTCATGGGTACATTCCACTCTGTAGCAGCCAGAATTTTGAGGCTTGAGGCCGAAAAGTTGGGCTACACCAAAAATTTCGTGATATACGACACCTCAGACAGCAAAACACTACTCAAAAACATAATAAAGGACCGTTGTTTCGACTCAAAAATCTATGTACCCTCATTTGTGTTGGATAGAATCTCCAAAGCAAAATCGTCATTAATCTCGGCAGCCGAATATGCAGAAGATCCGATAAGGCGTACCGAAGATGCAGTGGCAGGCAAGCCAGCAATAGCAGAACTCTACTTAGAATACGAAAGACGATTGAAGAGAGCGGTTGCAATGGACTTTGACGACCTATTGTTCAATCTTTATAGACTGCTGACACTTGACCCATCGGTTGCAGATAAATACAGCCAACGATTTCGTTACATAATGGTTGATGAGTACCAAGACACGAATCATGTACAGTATCTGATAGTTAAGAATCTCGCTACAAGACATAAAAACGTCTGTGTTGTGGGTGATGATGCTCAAAGTATATATGCTTTTCGTGGAGCGAATATTCAAAACATTTTGAACTTCAAAAAAGACTATGAGAATGTGCGAATTTTCAAATTGGAACAAAATTACCGCTCCTCACAAAACATAGTTAATGCAGCCAATTCTGTAATCGATAAAAATCTTGATAGGATTAAGAAAAACGTATGGACGTCTAATCCTGAGGGAGAGAAGATAGTGTTTATGCAATTCTCGAGTGATAGGAATGAAGCTGAAGGGGTTTGTAATAGAATCAAAGAGCGGAAAGCGAAAACTTCGTGTTCGTATAGGGATATGGCGATTCTTTATCGAACAAACAGCCAATCGCGAGCGTTTGAAGATGCTTTGCGTTTCAGGAACATACCTTATAGATTATTTGGTGGGCTATCGTTCTATTCGAGAAAAGAAATCAAAGATGTGCTTGCTTATTTTAGATTGGTTGTTAATAATAATGACAATGATGCTTTTTTGAGAATCATAAATTATCCGGCAAGAGGAATAGGACAAACTTCGTTGGATAGACTCAAAATAGCTGCCGATAGTATGAATTGCTCATTGTTTGATGCCGCCTCTTCTGATTCTCTCTCTCAATTCGGAATAAAATCCTCCACTTCTTCGACTCTATCGGATTTTTGTGCCTTTATAAGGGCTTGTTCTGTTGAATTGTACAATGAAGATGCATTTACGCTTGGCAAAAAGATAATAAAACGAAGTCGATTAAAGGAAACCATTTCCGAAGAAGACAAAGCTGAAAACAAAGATAGGGTAGAAAATGTCGAAGAGTTGATAAGTGGTCTTCAGTCCTTTGTTTCATTGGAAGATAACAGTCTTATAGATGAATTGACCGGTGAGGTGGTTTCGTTGGAGAATAGAACGCTTGATGTTTACTTGCAACAGATTTCCTTATTTAGCGATATAGATACAAAAGATGATGATAAGGAGGCTGTTTCTTTGATGACGATACATAGTTCTAAAGGATTGGAATTTGAACATGTATTTATAGTCGGTATGGAAGAGAATTTGTTTCCATCGACTTTGTGTTTAACCCCTCGTTCCGAGTTGGAAGAAGAGCGACGCTTGTTTTATGTGGCATTGACTCGTGCAAAACAATCCGTATTCCTTTCAGCGGCAACGATGAGATATAAATGCGGAAAAGTTGTCTTCTCGGAAAAGAGTAGATTTATAGACGATATAGACACCCAATATCTATCCGGAGATGGTCTGAAAAAAGCCTTGCCTATTTCCGCATCTTCAACTCAATTACCTAAAAAGAAATTACCAATTACACAAAAGAAGAGTC
>DEPP01000080.1:0-1342 GCA_002358835.1 Bacteroidales bacterium UBA3389 | reverse complement strand
GAAGCCACAAATGAACCTGTGGGAGAGATGTTGAAAATAGAGGAATGTCAAGAAGGATTAAAGGTTTGGCATTCTAAGTTCGGAACAGGTGTAATCAAAACCTTGGAAGGAAAAGGATTAGATACCAAAGCAGTGGTGGAATTTGAGGGATTGGGCGAGAAAACTTTGATATTGCGATTTGCTAAATTGAAAAAAATATAAGAATGAACTATAATACCCAAAGAAAAAAATTAGCTATTCCCGAATATGGAAGAAATATTCAGGGACTTGTTGATTATGCAATGACGATTGAGGATAGAGAAAAACGAAATTCTTTTGTCAATATAATAATCAATGCAATGGCTCAAGTCAATCCATCGGTTAAGGAGACAAGTAACTATAAGCATAAATTATGGGACCATTTGTTTATAATGTCTGACTATAAACTCGATGTGGACTCTCCATTTCCAAAACCTATACCCGAGGAGGTGGAATCTAAACCGGAACGCTTAAGCTACAAATCTTCGTTTATCAGATTCAGACCTTATGGAAAGATAATTGAAAATATGATTGATAAAATCATTGATATGCCTGAGGGAGAGGAAAAGAATACGCTGATTGAGATGATTGCACAACATTTGAAAAAGTCTTATTTACAGTGGAATGTAAGTAGTTGTGATGACGAGATGATTTTGAGTCATTTCGAGCAATTATCTCATGGTAAGCTGAAACTGCACGAAGACTTTAAGTTACATAGCACAAAAAAATTGTTAAGCGAGCATTCAATGCAGAGAAATAAGAATCATACCCAGCAAAATCAAGGTAAAAAGAAAGCGAACAACAAACAAAAAAAATAAAACGGCATGAGTTCTTTCGAGATAATAGGAGGTAAACCGCTCAGTGGAGAAATATATCCGCAGGGAGCTAAAAACGAAGCATTGCAAGTGATAAGTGCGGTGCTTTTGTCAGAAGAGGAAATCATAATTGAAAATATTCCGAGCATCAGAGATGTAAACAAATTGATTGAATTGCTTGAATACATAGGTGTAAAGGTGCATAAGGTTGCCCAAAACACATATAGTTTTAAGGCAGATAGGGTTGAAATTGATAAAATATATACCGAAAGATACGCACAAATGGCTTCTTCTCTTAGAGGTTCGGTTATGTTGGTTGGTCCTTTGTTGGCTCGATTTAAAGAGGCGTATATACCGACTCCGGGTGGAGATAAGATAGGTAGACGTCGATTAGATACTCACTTTACGGGTTTTGAAAAATTGGGAGCAAAGGTTGCTTATTCCGTCGAGAAGAAAGCATACGAGGTAAAGAGCAAAGGCTTGAATGGTTGCTATATGCTTTTGGATGA
>DEPP01000084.1 GCA_002358835.1 Bacteroidales bacterium UBA3389 | reverse complement strand
GAACTGCTACTCAGCTTACAAAAGACTTAGAGTCAGAAGGAATGTATATAACTTACGAAGACGATGTCAATCATATTTTGTCTGCCAATGCAGATTTAGTTATTTATACTCCTGCAATAGGACAAGATAATAATATACTGCAATGTGCGAAGGAGAATAATATGCCTTTGAAAAAACGCTCCGAAATGCTTGGCATAATTACTAAATCAAAAAAAGCAATAGCTGTTGCAGGAACTCATGGTAAAACAACGACAAGCGGTTTGATTGCTCATTTATTGAAGAAAAGTCATCTTGGTTGCAGTGCGTTTTTAGGAGGAATTTCGAATAACTATGATACGAATTATCTTCTTGATGTTGAATCAGAGTATGTCGTTGTTGAGGCAGATGAATACGATCGTTCATTTTTACAACTTGAACCATACGTTAGCGTTATTACATCTATAGCAGCGGATCATCTTGATATATATGGAAATTTACAAAACTTAGAACAAGCATTCTCGGAATTTGCTTGGAAAACGCAAAATCAAGGTTTGTTGTTTCTGAATAAAAAAATAGAAGATAAAATAAGCACAGGTGTTAAGTCTTTCAGCTACTCTTTTTCTACTGATTCTGATTTTTATGCAGATAATATAAGAGTTTCTAAGGGTTGTTACTATTTCGATTTTCACACACCTAATAAGGTTATCTACGATATGAAAATGTCTTATCCCGGATTGCATAATGTGGAAAATGCAGTGGTGGCATTGGCAGTTGCTTTCAGTCTTGGGGTAAATGAATACGAATTGCGGGATGCATTAGCTGATTTTGCGGGGATGAAACGTAGATTTGATTTAAGATTAAAGACGGATACAACAATATATTACGACGATTATGCTCATCATCCTCAAGAAATCGAGGCAACTATATCATCTTTGAAAAGTTTGTATCCCGATAAGCGTATATGTGGAGTGTTTCAACCGCATTTGTATTCAAGAACCAAAGATTTTGCAGATTGGTTTGCAGAATCTTTAGGGATGTTGGATGATGTCATTTTGCTACCTATTTATCCGGCAAGAGAAGAGCCGATAGCAGGAGTAAGTTCCAAAATGCTTCTTCATAAAATAAATAAAATGGATAAGTATTGTGTAGATAAAGAACAACTTTTGCCTTTATTAAGTGCATTACAGCCTGAGTTGTTAGTTACTTTGGGCGCAGGGGATATTGATAAGTTGGTTGAACCAATAACAAATATGCTTAAGGACAATGAATAAGAAAGTTCTACGCTTTATTTTGATTTTGGTAGCTATAGTTGCGATTGTTGTATTTGCAAATATAACAATGCGAAACCTTAATGTATCTGCCATAAATATAGAGATAGAATATGGAGGCAAAGATGAATTGATAGGCAAAGCGGATGTTACTAAAATGCTTCAAAGTAAATTTGGGGACATTTCTAAAAAGAAACGTAAGGAAATTAAAAGTGAGGAAATTGAAGAATATTTGGTTCAACGTAATTTTATTTCGGCAGCAAATGTTTACCTCACACTTGGAGGGGACTTGAAGTTAGAGATAGTGCAAAGCAATCCGATAGTAAGAGTATGTACTTCTAACGGCTATCAATTTTATATAGATACAAACAAACAAGTATGTAAATTAAAAAAAGGACGTGCGGCAAATGTTATCGTTGCAAGTGGAGAATTGCAAGGACAACCAAAATTAAAAGAAGCAATAGATTCTGTCTCACATCCTATTCTTAATGACGTGTACAAAATAGTGGAGTTGATAGAGCAAGATGAGGTTCTGAGAAATCAAATAGATCAAATATATTATTCCAAAAAAGATAAGTTTCAATTGTTGCCCAAAGTTGGTGATTATGTGATTTTGCTTGGTGGAATCGATTCATTGGAAGGTAAATTAAAGAAACTGCATTATCTTTATAAAGATGGCTTTGTTAAACACGGCTGGGATAATTATAGTTTTGTCGATTTGACTTTTAATAATCAGGTTGTTTGTACGAGAAAGTAATAAAAAACATATAAATATGGAAAACAAAGAAAATATTGTTGTTGGTATAGATGTTGGAACAACGAAAATAGCTGTTTTTATAGGACAAAGGGATTTGGAAGGTAAGATTTCCATAATAGGTATGGGAAAAACCGAGTCTGATGGTGTCGAAAGAGGTGTTGTTAAAAATATTCAGTTGACGGCAACAGCGATTAAGGCCGCGGTTGAGCAGGCTGAAACGATGGCAAACTACAAAGTAAATGATGTATATGTAGGTATAGCAGGACATCATATAAAAAGCTTGCATCATCGTGGCAATATAATGATTTGTGAGGATAATCACATAATAACGATGCAGGATGTTGAGCGATTGAGACAAGAACAAAATAATTTGATGCTTTCACCCGGAGAACAAATTATCCATGTTGTAGCTCAAAGTTACAGTGTTGATGGTGATACAAGTACGACTAATCCTGTTGGAAGAATAGGAAAGTGTTTGGAAGGTGACTTTAACTTGATTACAGGTAATGTTACGCACATTCAAAACATTTATCATAGCGTTCGCTTGGCTGGATACTCGGTAAAAGAACTTGTATTGGAACCTATCGCATCGGCAGAGGCAGTTATCAATGAAACTGAAAAAGATGCTGGTATTTGTTTGGTCGATATAGGAGGAGGTACTACGGATATAGCTATATTTAAGGATGGAATATTGCGACATACGGCTGGTGNNATTGTGCCTTTGGCAGGTAATGTTATAACAGAAGATATCAAAGAAGGTTGCTCAATAATCAAGACTCAGGCAGAAGCACTTAAAATCAATTTTGGAAGATGCCTTGAATCGGATAATTCACAAAACGAAATAATTTCAATACCTGGTTTTAGAGGAAGAGAATCGAGAGAAATATCTGTGCAAACTTTGGCAAATATAATCAAAGCTAGAGTTAAGATGATTTTGGATCAGGTTCAGTATGAAATACATAGTACCGATTATGACAAGAGATTGATTGCGGGAATAGTGCTTACGGGAGGTGGAGCCAAGATCAAAGACATCGTTCAACTGACAGAATTTATTACAGGCTTGGATGCAAGAATAGGAATCTCAAATGAACAACTTAGCGGTACGATTACAGATGAGATGAAACACCCTATGCACGCAACAGGTATTGGTTTGGTTCTAAAAGGATTTGAAAGCATAGATAAGGAAAATCTATTGAACGGAAAAACAGATAGAACAGATGAGCCTATTGCTGAAAAAGATGTGGTGGAAGAAGAAACAAATGAAACAGATGAAGTTTCTGAAGTAGAGAAAAATAAAACCTCATTTTTGGATAGCATAGTTAATTTCTTTAGATCAATAACTAGTGAGAAAAACGATTAAACCCGTTTTTAACAATAGGCTGTTGAGAACTTGATATTTTTTGTTGATTCTGTTTGTTTGAAAAGTAGTAATTTTACAAATTGATATAGTAACTTTCGGATTAAATATAGTAATGGATTATGGACGAGCAATTACAATTAACCAGCGTAATAAGCGAAAATAGCTTTGTTGTGAACGAAGAAGAAATTCTTGAAAGCAATTCTTACATCAAAGTGTTAGGTGTTGGTGGAGCAGGAACCAACGCAGTAAACAATATGGATAAAAAAATCAACGGAGTAGATTTGTATGTTTGCAATACAGATGCTACGAGTTTGAATGCAAGTCCTGTAAGAAATAAGATAAGTTTAGGAAAACTTGGAGCGGGAAACAATCCGGAAGTTGGACGTCAAGCAGCTGAAGAAAACAGAGAAAAAATCAAACAAATATTTGGTGAAAACACAAGAATGCTCTTCATAACTGCAGGAATGGGGGGCGGAACAGGTACGGGGGCTTCACCTGTTGTTGCAGAAATTGCAAAGAGCATAGAGTTGCCTGATAATAATGAAAAGATACTTGTAGTGGGTGTTGTTACATTGCCATTGAGTTTTGAAGGACGCAAGAGAAAACAACAAGCCGAAGAGGGTATCAAGAGATTGAAAGAATTTGTTGATTGTATAATCATCGTAAACACAGATAAGTTGAGAGGTCGCAAAGGTTTGTCGCTTTCGGCTGCGTTTGCACAAGCAGATGATGTTCTATTGACAGCAGTAAAGGGTATATCCGAAATCATAACCAATGTAGGGTTGGTACAAGTTGACTTCAGAGATGTTCAATCTGTTATGAAAAATTCTGGAGTTGCTTTGATGGGAATGGGAATTGCGGAAGGAGAAAACAGAGCAATGGAAGCCATAAAAGCCGCTACTACATCCGAGTTGCTAAATGACAATGATATTTCTAAAACAAAGAACGTCCTATTGACCTTTACTTGCAGTCATGAGCATGAAATCACGATGGATGAAATCGAAGTAATAACAGATTATATCGCAGATCAAACAAACGAAGATGTTGATACTATTTGGGGTATAAGTTATAATGAAAGCATTGGAGAAAAGCTAAGTATTACTTTGATTGCAACAGGATTTGAATCAAAAGACATTGATATTCCGTCAACCAGAAGAATAGGTATGGATACCACTACATTAAAACCACCTACACAGACTCCTGTTGATGTAGCAACACCAATACCCTCCTCTATGACCGACATTACTATTACAACCAAAGCACCGGAGCCTGTATCTACTCCAATTCCTACTCCTGCACCTGTTGCTAAGACAGAAGAGAAAGTGGTTATTGAGGTTGATGTAAATATGAATCCGATAGAGAATAAGGCAAAAACTTTTGAGCAAGTTGAGACTTCTGGTATTCAGCCTGCTGTTTCAGTAGCTCAACCTATATTCAGACAAGATCCGATAGCGCAAATACAAGTTAAACCGCAACCAAGTTCAGATATCCGTCCAAGTGACCTGTCTGCCTCACGAACTACAGCGAGCAAAGACTTCAATCAACGAATGGAACAAATAAAAAAGTTGAAAGAATTGATGTCAACCGACGAGGGATTGGAGCAAATCATAAATTCTCATCCTGATGCAGGAAACAATTATGATATATCACAAAGTTTTTCTGCACCAAAGCAACAATCTTCTTTTGCAATCAATAGCATGGGTGCTGTAGGCATTACTGCAAATTCTGCAATTGATGCACAGGTTGATTAATCTGTATAAACATGAAAGTAAGGATTATAAATAAATCAAAGCACAACCTGCCTGCCTATGAAACAATTCAGTCGGCAGGCATGGATTTACGTGCAAATATTGACGAACCTGTAACTATCCAACCGAAACAACGCGTACTTATACCAACAGGTTTGTTCATTGCATTACCAGAAGGATACGAAGCACAGATAAGACCGAGAAGCGGATTGGCTGCAAAGCACGGTATAACCGTATTAAATTCACCCGGAACTATAGATGCAGACTACAGAGGCGAGATAAAAGTCTTGTTAATCAATCATTCCGAAGAACCATTCGAAATAAAAGACTCCGAACGTATTGCTCAAATGGTCATAGCTGCCTACACAAGAGTTGAATGGGAAGAAACCGATGAATTAGACGAAACCACACGAGGAGCAGGCGGCTTCGGACACACAGGAAAATAAAGAAAACAACATGACAATAGAAGAAGCAAATAAAACATTTGCCGAAAGGGTAGCAACCCTAAGGAGGTGTCTTTGACGTAGACGAACTTAAAAGACAAATATCCGAAGAAGAACAACACACACAAGGCGATACCTTTTGGTCAGATCCCAAATCCGCCGAGAAATTCCTTAAACAATTAAGCACAAAGAAAAGCACCGTAGCTGACTATGAGCAAGTGAACTCCGCATACGAAGATTTCCAAGTCATAAGAGAGTTTTACGAACTTGGAGAGATAGACGAAGCGGAAGCAAACGAGAACATAGAAAAGTTAGACAAGCTTATCGAGAGTTTGGAACTTAAAAGCATGCTTTCCGAAGAAGAAGACGCACTGTCAGCTATTATAACCATCAATGCAGGAGCAGGAGGCACCGAAAGCTGTGATTGGGCGAGTATGCTGATGCGAATGTACGTCCGTTGGGCTGAAAGAAACAAATACAAGCTTACAGAAATCGACTACCAAGAAGGAGATGTTGCCGGAGTGAAAAGCGTAAGCTTTCAAATCGATGGAACAAACGCCTACGGCTACCTTAAAAGCGAAAGCGGCGTGCACCGTTTGGTAAGAATATCACCATTCAACGCAGCCGGAAAACGCCAAACCTCCTTTGCTTCAGTCTATGTCTATCCCGTTGTAGATGAGAATATAGAAATCAATATCAACCCTGCCGACATCGAATGGGACACATTCCGTTCCTCAGGTCCCGGAGGACAAAACGTAAACAAAGTAGAAACCGCCGTAAGACTGCATTACAAACCCGACAACATAGTTATAGAGTGCCAACAAACCCGTTCGCAACTCCAAAACCGCGAGAAAGCAATGCAGATGCTCAAATCGCAACTCTACGAAAAAGAACTACGCAAGAAAAAAGAAAAGATAGCCGAAATAGAAGGCAACAAAAAGAAAATAGAGTGGGGAAGCCAAATCCGAAACTACGTTTTACATCCGTATAAACTCGTAAAAGACGTGCGAACCAACGTTGAAACAACCGATACCGCTGCAGTGTTGGACGGAGACTTGGACGCATTCATCAAAGCCTTCCTAATGGAATACTAAAACCAAAGAACACTACTTCTTTAACTGCTTTTTCTTATCCTTATACACCTGAGCGAGCTTGCCAATCATGGTTTTAAGCTCCTTTTTCTTTGCTTTCACCACATCGGGATTCTTTTTAGCCCACTCCAACAAAGGCTTGGCACACTCATCTTCCGCCTTTTTCAGCTCAGCCTTATTCTTTGCAGCCTTAATCTTCTGTTCGCATTGCTTACACATAGCCTTAGGTTTATCCAAATCCCCTTCCGCAAACGCAAACAAAAACGGCACAACCGCCAAAGCAAGAAATAACTTACGCATACTCATAATTCTGTTTTTATATCGCAACAAAACCTATTGCATCGGTTCGTAAAAATAAATCCGATCAACCAAATAACGTGATAAACCCTTGAAAATTATCTGACCAAATCGCAATTTAAGAATCTCAAACTTTGTTTCGGGAAATTCATTTCAAGAAATAATTCCGCAAAATCAAGATTCGATTTCCTAAAACAAAGTTTCGCAAAAACCAAACGAGCGTTCGAAAATGCAAAAGCAAACCGAACGCTCGTTTTTCTTTACCTTATATATATAAGACTTACTTCACGCCCCATATTTTAATGGTATGATCCAATGAACCGCTGATAATTTTTGTGACATCAGGACTATATGCTATGGAATCGACATTTTCTGAATGTCCCGTCAAGGTTTTAAGGCATTGTCCTGTGTTTGCATTCCATATCTTAATGGTTTTATTCTCTGAATCGTAAAAACCACTACCTGAACCGCTGACTATTTTTGTGCCATCGGGACTATATGCTACGGAATTGACTCTTTGTGAATGTCCCTCCAAGGTTTTAAGGCATTCTCCTGTGTTTGCATCCCATATCTTAA
>DEPP01000003.1 GCA_002358835.1 Bacteroidales bacterium UBA3389 | reverse complement strand
TCGCAGCTTGTCACGTCCTTCTTCGCCTCCAAGAGCCTAGGCATCCCCCGTGTACTCTTATTAACTTCTCTATATATCTTATTTCTCGTATGTATATAATGTCAAAGATCTCTATAAGTACTCACAAAATTTGCTTTCCTCTCTTGAGAGTTTGTTATCAACCACAACAACAAACCCTTTATTTCACTTTCCCAACTATCTGGGAGCAACAACTACAATCATTCTACACACAAAACAATTGTAGCCTATCGTTTTTTTCTTTATGCTTCAGTTCTAACAGAAACGTAAGACTTGTTATCTCTTTTCTTCTTGAACTCAACCACACCGTCAACCAACGCAAACAAGGTGTGATCCTTTCCCATTCCTACATTAACACCAGGATTGTGAACTGTTCCTCTTTGTCTTACTAATATATTTCCTGCTATACATTTTTGTCCACCAAAAATCTTTATACCTAATCGTTTGCTTTCCGATTCACGTCCGTTGCTTGAACTACCGACACCTTTCTTGTGAGCCATATTACAACTATTTTTTTCTTTTTAATTAAAACAACTACCTTCGCCAACCCTTATTTGATATCTGTAATCAATATCTGAGTTAAATACTGACGATGTCCATTCATCTTTTGATATCCTTTTCTTCTCTTCTTGTGGAATACCAAAACTTTTTCTCCTTTGATGTGTTTAACAACCTTAGCACTTACACTTGCTCCTTCAATCACAGGTGCACCTACTACAACATTGCCATCATCTTCTTTCAGCATCACGGTGTCAAAAGAAACTTCTGCTCCTTCTTCTGCTTTCAAGCGATGAACAAAAATCTTTTGATCTTTTTGTACCTTGAACTGCTGTCCTGCTATTTCTACTATTGCGTACATGTTTTAATTATATTTATTTTCTCAATCTTTCCGTTCAAAACGGAGTGCAAAATTACGAATAAATTACATCCCTACAAAATATTTCTTGAAAAAAGTTTAGTCCCTCTAAACAAACATTCTGATTTTCACTATATTATTTTTTCTTATTTTATCTTCTAAAAAAGACATTTAATTAAAAAAACGACCTATTTTACACAAAAAATGAGTGTAGATATTATCATTTTCTCGCAAAATACCCTTTGAATCGAGTCTATCCACCCTTACAAAACCACTTGCATGTGCTATATAACCATTAGACAAAACCACTCCAACATGAACAACCTTACCTTCTTTATTGGAAAAGAATGCCAAATCTCCTGCTTTTGCATGTTCAATTTTTTCGACTATGACTCCTTGCTCCGCTTGCAAAGAGGCATCTCTTCTCAACGCGCAACCAAACAATTTGAATAAACTTTGGGTAAAGCCGGAACAATCTGTTGCAAAATTGCTTTTTCCACCCCACAAATACGGAGCATAGTTATACATCTCTATATACTTCAATAACTTTTCCTCGCTAAACGTCTCGCTTTTTATCAATCTAACCTCAGGAGCTTCTATCAAATAATTACCTACTCTATATTTGTTAGAGAACAAACAACACCCAAAAGGGACTCGGGCTATATAAGTAATGTTATCCTCTATGTTAGTTATCTTAATCTCATTTACCCATTCAGATGTATAAAGAGGCTTTGACTTGGTTAGAAAATAAAAATCGTCTTTACTTATCTCCACATACTGTTTTTTATCCACCCAACCTCGGTAAGAATCACAAAAAGTTTCGATCAGAACTCTTGAATCATTGGAGTCTATTATAGAGAATACATCCCCAAATATCAATTGACTGCATTGCTCTTCCGTTTCAGCCGGTCTTGTTCTCATCGGCACAACAGGCAATAGACACATTCCATATCTCATATTAAAGTTTCTTTGTTTCTATACCGAATATGATTCTTTCTATTATCCTATCCTCTTCATTATTTGTAGGATCGTATTTCGAACGCAGATTGTATCCGAATAATTTTCCTATAGTTTGATAAAATGCCGCACGGAAACTTCCTCTCAACTCCTTAACCAAAGCATACGAATCGTTGCCTGTCTCTCTATCTATCAAACGAAGCAGGATCTTCCCTTGAGAACGATTCAACTTTTTCAAAGATGGTCCGAATTTGTTTTCTATCTCATTTTCTGCCTGCTTCATTATCTTCTGACGTTGTGAATCATTCTTTGCCTGACTCAACACAATCGTATAACGGTCAAGCAATTTCCCTGCTTGTTTAGCATAAGGGTAAACTATCTTTACATTCTTTATAAGTTTCTTATATTTTTTCTTCTCAGCATCGCTAAGAGGGCATACATAACCATTAACTTTCACCACATCAAGATAAAGCATCGGAATAGTATCTCCTTGATATATTGTACCAAACACAACTATTCCATCTTGTTTTTGAGCTTTCACACAAAAGCCACATAACAATATCGCAATAATCAGAAATCTTTTCATAATCAAACCTCTCTATTTTTTTGTAACAAACAGACTTGTTCCATTCTTATCGATCTGTTGTCTTGCATATTCCTCTGTTATATTTACCGAACCCACCTCTTTATCATCAGGAACAGAAAACATCAAATCCATCACAACAGCCTCAATTATTCCCTTAAGTCCTCTTGCTCCGAGTTTATATTTAATGGCAAGTGACACAAAATAATCCAACGCCTTATCATCAAAATTCAACTCCACTCCATCGATTGCAAACAATTGTTTATATTGTTTGATAACGGAATTCTTAGGTTCGGTAAGAATAAGCCTCAATGCTTTCTCGTCAAGATTGTCCAAGTGCGTCAAAACAGGGAATCGTCCTATCAATTCAGGAATCAAACCAAATGACTTCAAATCTTGAGGTTGCAAATATTTCAATAAGTTCTCTTTATCCACACTTTCTCTTTCTTCTCTTGCGGAATAACCTATTGCATTGCTATTCAATCTCGCTGCTATTTTACGTTCAATTCCATCAAACGCACCTGCGGCAATGAACAATATATTTCGAGTATCTACTTGTATGTATTTCTGATCGGGATGTTTCCTTCCGCCTTGTGGAGGTACATTTACAACCGTTCCTTCCAACAATTTCAACAATGCTTGTTGAACCCCCTCACCACTTACATCTCTTGTTATTGACGGATTATCGCTTTTTCTGGCAATCTTATCGATTTCGTCAATAAAAACAATACCTCGTTTTGCCTTTTCAACATCATAATCGGACGCTTGCAACAATCTTGTCAATATTGTTTCGACATCTTCTCCCACATAACCGGCTTCTGTCAATACTGTCGCATCTGCAATACAGAAAGGCACATCCAACAAGCGTGCAATGGTCTTTGCCAAAAGTGTTTTACCTGTTCCCGTCTCCCCTACCATTATTATATTGGACTTATCTATCTCTACATCACCCTCTTTTTTCTCTGCATGAAAATGTTTCAGCCTTTTGTAATGATTATACACCGCTACCGACAACACTTTCTTTGCTCTTTCTTGTCCAATCACATATTGATCCAAATACATTTTTATCTGACTTGGAGTTTTCAGGCTATAATCATCCAAGGCCTTTACATTCTTTTTGCGATTCTGCTCTTGCAACATCTGATTCAGCAATGCCGCACAATCGGAGCAAACCCCACCTAATCCCAACTCTGAATGAACAAGACATTCTACTTGTCTTTCTTCTCTACCGCAAAATATACAATATGCTTTCTGTTTTTTATCACTCATCTTCTTAATTTTATTATAGCGATGTTCTATTCAAGAAAAACCGATATGCGTTCTGTTTGTTTACGCTTTACTCTTACCGACTTTATGTCCCCAAATAGAATAATAAAGTATCATGGCGTAACATGGCAATGTTATTATATAAGGAAGATGCCTGTCGCCACCAAGCACATCGACCAACCAACCATAAACCAACGGCAATACAGCACCACCCGATATGGCCATAATCAACAAAGCCGAACCAAGAGCAGTGTGTGATCCCAATTTCTCGATTGCAAGCGGCCATATACCCGGCCACATCATAGCATGAGCAAAACTCAATAAGACAATAAACACTATGGACGTTGTTCCTTCTGTAAGCAATGCTCCAACTGCAAATACGAAACCGAGAACTGCAGAGATTGCCAATGCTTTCGATTGAGATATATACTTAGGAACAAAGAATATTCCCAAAACATATCCTATTGTCAATGCAATCAAACTAAAGGTTCCGAGCATCGGTGCCAGGTCTTTCGAGATTCCCTGAGTCTCTGCATACAATCCCAAAGTATCTATTGCAATTACCTCAACCCCTACATACAAGAACAAGGTCAAAACACCCAACCAAAGATACGGAATACCGAATATGGATTTGTTTTCTTTATTTTCGCTTTGTTCATCCTCGTTTTTAACTTCGGGAAGACGTGCAAGAGAAATCATCAATGCCAACAAGCAAAGCAAAACCGTTATTACGATGTATGGCATTCTGATTCTGTCTGCAAGAATAGACAATTCTGCATCCAAGGCTGCCCCTGACAAAGTAGCGATTTTTGCAGACAATTCATCCATTCCAGAAAACAACACACTGCTTATAAGCAATATTCCTATCATTCCTGCACATTTGTTAAACAATCCCATAATTGACATACGCTTTGCCGCCGATTCAATTGGTCCCAATATCGTTACATAAGGATTAACCGCCGTTTGCAACAATGCCAAACCTGTTCCCTGAATAAATAAACCAACAAGGAACAACATATAGCTTCGATTTGCCGCAGCAGGCAAAAACAATATCGAACCGACTGCCATTACCAACAATCCGAAACTCATTCCTCTTGCAAAGCCTGTACGTTTCAGAATCGCAGATGAGGGTATCGACATAACGAAATATGAAATATAAAACGCAAATGTTACCCAATAAGCCTGCGAATCCGGCAATTGGCAAGCTGTTTTAAGAAATGGTATCAATAAACTGTTTAACCATGTTACAAATCCAATAACGAAATATAGTAAACCTATAATCGACAGATTAAAAATGTAATTGTTTTTCTTCAACATAAACCTTAGAATTATTCTATTAAATATTAAGTAATTACAATTCTTGATTTCAAAAAAATAAAACTTGATTTCAGCAAATTGTTTCTTGAATTCATTTCAGTGAAACAAAGATTCATTTTTCTCAATCTTTTCAACCTGCAAATGTAAGCATTTTATCTTATATCCCGACAAAAAAACTTACAACAAGATATTTATTTTGCCTTTACGCACCTTATTTTAGGGGATATGGAAATAAGGTTTGCGTTTTTTTCTTACCTTTGCGACAAATTAGAGCAATGAAAATTTCATTCATTTCACTTATATTGATATTGTTATCCTTTGTTTGCCAAAGTCAAAACGAAGAACGCACCTTGGTTGAGGCTCAATTAAACAAGCAAGGTGAAGCGATTATTCTGATAAAAGCAACAGATGAACAATCAGATACCCTTAGCCGTTTGGTAAGTCTTGATGGAAAGGAAGGAAATGAGTGGAAAGCTTATGTTAATCAAAAACAATTTGCTGATTTTCTAAACCTCGGATTGGATTATCGCTGTTTGCCAAAAGAAGAAACAAAATCTGTAAGCATGGCAAACAGTATTTCTCAAATGGAATCATGGAATCGTTATCCGACATACGATGTTTATGTCGATATGATGAAAGATTTCCAAAACCGTTTTCCCGATTTATGCCGTTTGGACACCATCGGATTGAGCGAAAATGGGCGTTTATTGCTTTGCTTGCAAGTAAGTGATTTTTCAAACTCTGAAACCGTTAAACCGAAGTTTTTTTACAGTTCAAGCATACACGGCGATGAATTAACGGGAATGGTAACCCTGCTAAGACTTTGCGATAGTCTCTTAACTTCTTTTGAATCCGATAGCGAGATTTCAAACCTGCTTTCATCAACCGTGATATACATTTGTCCGCTTGCAAATCCCGACGGAGCATACGCAGGAGGTAACAGTACCGTTGCAAATGCCAGACGATACAATGCAAACTATGTCGATCTAAATCGCAATTTTCCCGATCCAATTTTGGGTCAGCATCCTGATCAAGAGGAGTTCCAAGCAGAGACAATGGCATTTATGAATTACGCAAAGAAAGAACGTTTCGATGTATCGGTGAACATTCATGGCGGAGCTGAAGTCTGCAATTATCCTTGGGACTGTTGGCAAAGCGGGCAAAGAGAACATTGCGACAAAGATTGGTTCTTAGAAATTTGTAATTCGTTTATCAGCGATGTAAGAGAGTTTTCTCCTGTTGACTACTTTACCGATGTCAGCTATAGCGGTATCACAAATGGCGGAGATTGGTATGTAATAAACGGAAGCAGGCAAGACTATCACAATTATTTTCTTCGTTGCAGAGAAATCACTTTAGAAATCAGCACATCCAAAACCCCGCAAGCCTCATTACTACCTCGCTATTGGCAATATCTTGGAAAAGGACTTGTCAATTTTGTATCCAATTCTACCAAAGGAATGAAGGGAATTGTGAAAGATAGTGTAAGCTGTTTGGTCCTCGATAGCGTAAGAATTGAAATAGAAAACATAAACGAGAATGAGCTTTTTGTCTATTCGAAAGCAGATGGCAGCTATTTCAGAGCATTACTCGATGGAACATATCAAGTAAAATTCTCAAAAAATGGCTATGAGGATAAACACATTTGCGTTTCCGTTGCTTCAAACGGAACAACGGAAGAAGTAGTTTTAATGAAAAGCACAGATGTTTCAATAGAACAAGCTCTGCAAACAATGGACAAAAATCTCATTTATCCTAATCCTGCAAATGATTTTTTGACTATAGAGATTAATTCCGAAAGTTATTATGATGTTATCGATTCTCGCGGAATCATTTTACAACAAGGACGTCTCGATGTGGGGAGAAACAACATACAAATTACAACCCTACAAAATGGGACTTATATAATGAGACTTTACGGCAAAGACAAGAAACATCCAAATAAAACAATGAAATTCATAAAACAAGTAACTAAATAATAGAATAATATGAAGAAAGCATTTATTTTAAGTTTTTTATTCATCCTATCTTTCAATCTGCAAGCTCAATTGCATAATGGAAGCATCATCGTAGGCGAAGACAAAGCTGTAAGTACGCCTTTTTTCTCGGCAACAGCAGGTTGGACATTCCCTTTTGGAGAAATGCAAAACAGATATGAGTCTTTCATGAACATAAACGCGACTTTAGGTTGGAAAACCGAGAAAAATTGGATTTGGAATTTGGAATTCGCCTTTCAATTCGGCTCAGACAACGTAAAAATCAAAAACGACATACTTTCGAATATGATGACAAATGCAACCGATCCTTTTATCATATCACAGGCAGGCACAGATGCCGGTTTGGTTGCTTATAACAGGAACCTTTCATTATCCTTTTTCGGAGGCAAAGTAATACCTTTGTGGTTTTCAAACCCGAATTCGGGACTTATGATTACTGTTGGGGTAGGATTTATCCAACATCAGATAATCTATCAAAACACCTTGGAAATGGCTCCTCAGATTCAAGACGACTATGCTTATGGTTACGACAGACAGATGAGAGGACCAATGGTTTCAGCCTTTGTCGGATATATACACATGAGTAAAAACAGTTTTGCAAACTTCTATGCAGGTGTGCAATTCGATAATGCGTGGACAAAAATGACAAGAGATTATCAATTCGACCTAAGAGGTGGAGATGACAATGTTTATCTTGATCAAATGCTTACATTAAAAGTCGGTTGGATGTTCCCATTCTTCGGACGCGATTCGGATAAGATATATTTTTAATAAGAAACAAAATGCACGCTATTTATAATCTGTTCATTGGTCTTTATAGAATCATTCTTCGTTTTTTGGCTTTGTTCAATCAAAAAATAGATACGATGCTCAAGGGTCAAAAACGATGTTTCGATGTCTTGAGAACAATACCATCAAATGAGAAAATAGTCTGGTTTCATTGTGCTTCGCTTGGCGAATTTGAGCAAGGACGACCTTTGATTGAAAGACTTAAAGAATCTAATCCCGAATACAAGGTTTTGCTTTCTTTTTACTCTCCCTCTGGATTTGAAATTCGCAAGGATTATTCCTTTGCCGATTGGGTTGTTTACTTGCCCGATGACAGCGAAAGCAACGCTAAACGATTTGTTTCCCATGTCAATCCGTATATGACTTTCTTTGTCAAATATGAATTTTGGTACAACTACCTCATTGCTTTGAAAGGCAGACGTGTTTTTCAGGTTTCGCTAATCATGCGTCCGAATCAGTATTTTTTCAAACCTTATGGCAAGTGGTTCGCTCAAAAACTTGGTGTGTTCGAACATTTTTTCGTACAAAACGAACAAACGAAAGATTTATTAAATTCAATAGGCTACAAAAACGTTACAATAAGCGGAGACACGAGATTTGATCGCGTTATTCAGATTTCAAGAAATACCAAAACCTTTCCTGAAATCGAATCATTCTTTTCAAAAGGCAAAAAAACCTTACTTGCAGGCAGCAGTTGGGAAGCTGATGAAACAATAATCGCTTCGGCTTTCAAACATAGAAATGACTTAAAGCTAATCATAGCTCCGCATCTTGTTGATAAGAATCACATTACGAGCATTCAGAATCTTTTTCCCGAGTCGGTGTTATATTCAGAGATAGGAACAAATGACCTAAGCAAATATTCGGTTCTTATAATCGATTGCATAGGTATACTTTCGAGTCTTTATAAATATTGTGATATCGCATACATTGGCGGAGGCTTTGGAGCAGGTATTCACAACACTTTAGAGGCAGCAACATTCGGGAAGCCGATTTGCTTTGGCAAAAGATATAATCATTTTCAGGAGGCGGTCGATCTTGTTGAAAGAGAAGCAGCTTTTGCAATCAGCAACTCGGAAGAGTTTTCTACAATACTGAACCGCTTATGCGATGATGATGTTTTTTATAATAATGCTGCAAAAGCCTCAGTAGAATATACAAATGAAAAAGCGGGAGCTTGCGATCGAATATTTAATTACTTGCATCTTTAATTCTCTCAGATATGTCTAAACTCAAATACTTTTTACTTCTTATTTTCACTGTGTCTTTCTTTTATGCCTGCAGTCCAACTAAGCATTTGAGCAAAGACGGCTACCTTTTATCGAGCAATAAACTGATTTGCGAGAGCAAACTCATCAATTCATCGGACCTAAACAACCTTATAAAACAAGATCCCAATGGAAAATTTCTCGGAATCAAGTGGGGAATGTATTTCTATTCACTAAGCGAGAGAGGGGAAGACTCGGTTGTGAATTTCTTTTCTCGAAATGTATTCCGACGACTTGGTTCAAAGCCTGTGGAGCTAAACAAGAATCTTATAAAACGGAGTGTTGCCGATATGAATACTTTTCTGCAGAGCAAGGGTGTGTTTAATGCGAAAATAACCGACTCACTTGCTCCGGTAAAACGGCCATACGCTCCATGGTCCGACTACAAGAGACGAAAGAAAGTTATTTACAAAGTCGAAATACCTTCTCGCTACAAAATCAATGACTTTTCTCTTTCATCAGAGGACAGCATCATAAAGACGGAGGTAGAAAAAATTCTTAGAAATCATCCCATCACTTCTGGAAATTACTACGATGAAGAAGAATTAGGGCAATTGCGTACAGCTATTAACAATCACCTTAGATCAAACGGATATTATGCTTTCAGCGAAAAGTATATCAGTTTTTTAATTGACACAAACCTCAACTCAAATTCTTTGAACATAGATTTACAAATTGCAAATCCATTCTCAAGACAAGACGACACAATAGTAAAATCAACACACAAACCATACAAGATAAGAAACATCTTTGTTTATCCCGATTACTATCCCGTAACATCTGCTTACCACAAGCCGATAACAGATACCGTAAGATATTTTCACAAACCTCACAAAAATGTTCGTCTATCGCGTTTCGAGTTTATTCAATCCGATTACAACTCTATTAAACCCAAACCGATAATGCGAAGTATTCTTTTGCAAAACGGTGATTTGTTTTCTCCCGTTATTGCACAGAACACTCGCAGTGCTTTGTCTCAATTGAAAAATTTTAAGTTTATCGATATTTCTTTCACACCTGACAACAACTCAACTGCAGATACATTGCCGCTTGACTGCCTTATAAGGTTATCAATGGCAAAACCGATAAATCTGACTACATCTTTCGAGATGAATTTCTCGGCAGTAAACAACAGTATCAACCTTCAACAGAGTTCAAGCCTCGGTTCGGAAATCAATATAGGCTTTTCACATAACAATCTTTTCAAAGGTGCCGAGATATTCTCTACAAACATAAAGACAGCTGCCGAAGTGCGAAGCGATATTTTCTCATCCGGCAAAGAAGCAGACTTATGGAATTGGTTTAATGCGTTCGAATTGGGATTTGATATGGGAATCGAATTACCTCGTTTCCTCGCTCCATTCTCAACACATTTGTATTCGATGCGTTTCCGTCCTCATACCTCAATCAAACTTGCTTATAACATTCAAAAGAGAACATATTACGATAGAAGGATTTCAACATTGAATTACGAATATTCTTGGCAGAGCGGAGCGGCAAATAGTTTCTCCCTCATACCTATCGAAATCAACTTTGTCGATATGGAAATCACCGACGAGGATTATGCTTCGCTGATCTCATCTCTTGATAAGAGAATACAGTATCAAATGTCCGATCACCTGGTTATGGATGCCAGATTCGGCTATGTTTATAACGGACAAGCAACATCAAAAACAACCGATTTCAATTACCTTAGAGCGAACATAGAAACGGCAGGCAATCTGTTGTATCTTATAAGCAACATAATCAAACAAACACCTAATGCACAAAATCAATATGAGGTGCTTGGCATTCCTTATTCGCAATATGTGAGAGGGGATTTCGATTTTATACATTACCATTCATTCGGAAAGAAATCTAAATTGGTCAGCAGAATATTTGCAGGAGCAGGATGGTATTACGGAAATGCTAAGAGTTTACCATATGAGAAGAGTTTTTTTGCAGGTGGTGCCAACAACATTCGAGCATGGCAACTTAGGGAATTAGGTCCGGGCAGTTACCAATCAAACAACCAATACGACAAAACTCAAACAGGTGATATGACAATCGGAATGAATCTCGAATATCGTTTTCCTATCGTCAGCGTTTTGGAAGGGGCTGCGTTTATCGATGCAGGAAATATATGGAATTGGAGAGAGCAGGAAAACAATCAAGGAGGTAAATTCGACATCAATACATTCTACAAAGAGATTGCAGTCGGAGCGGGAATCGGACTAAGAATCAACATCGAGTTTTTAATACTCCGATTCGACCTTGCCGCAAAAGTATTCGACCCGGCAAAGCCTGAAAGCGACAGATTCGTATTACCGAATAACAAACTCAAAGATCTTCAGTTGCAATTCGGAATCGGTTATCCGTTCTAATTGAAATAAAATTTTGTGGTTTGAATATTTTGAGCTATCTTTGTAGGTAATTTCAATCATTCAAATAATCAGAGTATGAAAAGGATAATTACGGCTTTTGTTTCAATATTTTGTTTTGCTCAAGTCTTTGCTCAAACATTTGTTGAAGGAGATTTTTCTTATAGTTTCATAGATAGTACCGAAGAAGTAAGCGTTCGAGCTGTTTCCAACAAGATTGCGGGCGATGTTATCATACCTACAATCGTCAAATACAAAGGCTGTTATTATGTTGTAAGCAAAATCGAGGACGGAGGTTTCAAAGAATGTGGCGGTATCAGCAAACTCACCCTGCCAAACGGCTTACGAACAATCGGAAACGAAGCATTCCTTTCATGCAACGGCATTACAGACCTAAGCCTTCCGCATTCTGTGGTATCGATTGGCGAAAGAGCATTTCAGTTTTGCGGTTCGCTTACAACAATCAAACTTTCAAACACCCTAAAACACATAGGAGAAGCGGCATTCTGGGGTTGCAAATCACTAAGTTTTATAAAGATTCCAAAATCCGTAGTTTCGATTGACAAAGAAGCCTTTTTAGATTGCATCGCATTGAGTTCCGTTGAATTAACAGAGGGTTTGAAGAGAATCGAACGTGCAACCTTCAGCAATTGTTCTGCATTAAGAGAGATTTTTATACCGCTTTCGGTTGAAGAAATTGCACCTCAGGCGTTTTGGAACTGCACATCGCTTCAGTCTGCAACGCTTTCGGCAAACATAAAGAGCATAGGAGACAATGCCTTTGCAAGATGTTTCGCTCTAAATTCTGTTTACATCGGAACAAACGCAGATGTTGAACTTGGCAACGATGTATTCGACCAATGTCCTCGCCTGAAATCGGTAACTATCGGCAAAAAACAAATTATCCTCAAAAAGAAACCGAAAAATTAAATCTAAAAACGCGATAACCAAACAGCGTTTCGCTTTACTGATTCTTTGTTTTAATTTCCTGAAATCAAGTTTCAATTTTCTGAAACAAAGATTCGCTGAATTGTTTCTTTGTTTTATTTTCTCGAGATCAGGGAATGCTCCTCTAAAGTTAATTCTCTGAAATTTATTTACCTTATAATCAATTGAATTTCATTGTTTTGGTATTTTAATTACAGATTTTCTTAAAATTATCTTTAGGCTGATGTTTACTTTTTTGCATTTTTTCTGTCTATACAAACGTAAGCAGATCTCAAATCAAGGAATTATGAATCTTAAAACATATAGTTATGAAACAATTTTTCTTAATTTCAATCTTTATCTTAGCGTCGTTATTTTCAAACGTAAAAGCACAATACAATTACATTGATCCACCTGATAGCAGTGAATATGATTTGCTCTATGTTTTCGATACAAACTATATAGTTAATTGTTTCCTGACAGATGACACTCTGCACACATCATGGTCAACAGAATTTCACGATTATGACCTTAGACCTTATTCTCTTATGTATAGTAAATTTGGTTGGTACAATAAAATGAATCAAGAATGGTGTAATCCAGATGCACCTCTACCTGATGGATATGTGATTGGAGCAAATGTAATCAATGATTCTTTAAGATATGCAGAGGCATTTGCTCAAGAATATACTTTTCGGCAGGGAGATATCCCGTATAATGATTATGTAGTAGTCGGTGTTTCTATAAAAGTAGGATCAGATCTTGATTCAACCAGACATATTTGTGTATTAAATCAAAATTTTGACACTTTAACTGCAGCTATCTTCCATACATGGAACGTAGGTATTCCTACAGGTTGGAATGAGTATGAAATGCATTACTGGAACAAAGGCGGATGGAACACATATTACTTTCCACACGAAGATTACGATACTTTGAGAAACTTAAACGATTTCAAATTAGCATTTGATGTGCCAAGATTCGGATATAATAATAATGTCTTTAGAGTTATTCATACTTGCAACGTTTATAGTCCTTGTATAAGAGACTCTATTAATGCACTCGGAGGTCCAT
>DEPP01000083.1 GCA_002358835.1 Bacteroidales bacterium UBA3389 | reverse complement strand
GTGTATTGAGTGTTTGCTGTCAAACCTGTCAATGATTTTGTTGTTGCTGTAAGTGCTTCTGCAGTACTACCGTTTAGCTTGAACTCATAGCTTGTTGCTGTACCTGTCCAGGTAATATCAGCAGTTGTTTGTGTGATATTGCTTGCTGCAAGAGCAGTTGGAGCATCGCATGGTTCTGGATCTTCTCCGCCTTGTCCTTCTTCTGCATCGTAAACTGTTACGTTATCAACAAGAACTCCGTATCCATAAACACCTAATGAAACAAATGCTAATTGATATGTTGCACTTGGGTTAGGCAATGCAATAGAATCCAATATCCATTCATCAGGAGTTCCGTTCATTGTAGCCAATAGTGTCCAAGAATCTTCTGCACTCGCTTTGTAATGAACAGTTAAACCTTCAACAACACCATCAGATAGTCTTGCATAATCAAATTTAACGTAAGGATTTGTTAATGAAGTAAGGTCGAACATTGGAGTAATCAATCTTCCTGATACACCTTCTTCATAAGTATGCCAAATTGCATTTCCTGAAATAAATGGAATAACACCTAATAATTCATATTCATCTATTACAGCCCATGCATCATCATAAATGGTAGACGCTCCTTGAATAGCTTCTGTTGACCAGCAATTAGGTATTGTTTCAATAGGTGTTGTTTCAAAGTCTTGTACATAAGGATAAGCAGTAATAACATCACAAAGTGTAGCGAATGTAATAGTTGCTGTTGGAACAGATTCTTCTCCTCCACAATCTGTTGTTACATAAACAGAATATGTTGTTGAAGCACTAAGATCTGTTAATTCAACAGATGTTTCACTTGCAGAAACCATAGTATATTCTTCTTCGCCTGCTGCTTTGTAATATACATTCCATGCAGAGTGTGATTCATCATTGTCTGTCCAAGAGATTGTTGCAGATGTACTTGTTATTGCTGAGGCAACAACTGCTGTAGGTTTTGCGCAAGAGATTTCTTCTCCCGCTCCTTCAACGCTTACGTTGTCAATAATTGCCGGTGGATTATTTTGAACACCAGTGTCATTCCTCCACAAGAATACAAGTTTTTGTAATCCGTTAGGGGCAGCATTTTCTATTGTTATATCTTTGTGAACTGTTCCACTTTGTTGATTGATTTTTGCGCCACCTATTGTTCCTGTTGAATAAGTACTTGAAGCATAAGCAACGGAATAATTTGTTGTAGGGTCAATTGCAACCGTAGGGTCAACAAAGAATACTTTCAAATAGTCCCAATCACTTTCTCCATTAACTGTTACATCAAAACTAATTCTTATCGAATCTGTTGCTCCTAATTGGAATAGTTTTTCTGCTACAACAACTCCTGCAGAAGCTGAATAGGTTGCTGATGTTCCACCGTCAGATGAAATAAATAGTTCTCTGCTTGTTCCTCCTGTTCTTGTTCCAACATACCATTTGTTTGTACAAGTAGAGTTTCTTAATAACCAACCATTAGCACCTTCTGCTTCAAAGTCGCAAGTATAAGGTAATTCAACAGGTTCTTGAAGTGTTGTTGCTGCTATTGCATTAGATGCAACTGCTTGCTCTGAGCCACAAACTGCTGTTACTGTGATTATGTATCTTGTTGCAGATGTAAGTTCTTCAAGTGTGAATGGCGAAGAAGTTGCTGTTGCTGTTAATTCTTCTTCTGAACCTTCTGCTTGGTAAGTAATAGTGTAGCTATCTGCTCCTGTTTCTGTCCAAGCAACGTCCATTGTAGATGTTGTTATATTTTCAGCAGTTACGCCTTGAACTTGAGGACAAGATGATATTGATAATGAAACATTGTCAATTGCAGCAGGTATTGCTAATTCTGCATCTACTGTATAACCAAGTGCTGTGAATACCAAACGTTTTTCTCCTGTAACATTTCCAAGATAAACTCTTTCTGTTTGCCATTCATCAGAACCTGTTACTACAGCTATCATATTAGCAGAGTTTAATAAGCCTGTTGCAAGAGGTGCTACATCTACAAGATATGCTGCTATACCTCCGTAAACACTATTTCCTTCTTGACGACCTGTTACTTTCCAATCAAATGTAAGTTCAAATTCGTCTTCAGTTTCACCGAAATCAAAGTCTTTCCATAGGTGAGAAATTGTTTGTGAAGAAGATAATGTTGCTGCATAAGATTCTCCGTCATTTGAAATGTATGCTGCAGGTGCTTCATTACCTGTTGCTTCTCCTACAACCCAAACATTTGCTGTGTTTGCTGCACTTGTTTCACTCCAAACACCTTCATCAAATGTTGTTTCGTAAGGAACAGATTCTGCAGCAGATATTGTTGTGAATGTTGCTGTTGCCCATTCAGATTCTCCATCTTCACAAATTGCTCTTACAGCAAATGTATATGTGGTTTCAGATGTCAATCCTGTCAATTCAATTGGGTCTGTTGTTGTAACCTCTACAGAAGTTCCAGATGTAGGATCTGCATCTTCTCCTTCTACTACTACGTATTCCCAAGTTGTTGCATCACCATAATAACCAAATGTTGCAGTTGCAGTTGTTGAAGTAATAGTTGCATCAGATACTTCAATATTATAAGGTGCAGGACAAGAAACGTAATCTTCAACTGCTATGTTATCTATACATGCATAGTTGTCTGCATTAGATACTGTACTTTCTGAATAGAATGCAAAACGAACTGTACCAACTATTGGTTCTTCATTTTCATCTACAAGTTTGTAAACATAACGTTGCATTTGAAGACCTAAATCAGAGTAATTATGTTCTGTATCTTCATCTCCGTCTGCAAATACAAGACCATTCGCTATATTCCAAGACACACCATTATCAAGAGAAACTAATACCATAACTCTATCATCTGAAGCTGCACCAGGAGCTGTGTTAGAACCCCATTTTCTCAATCCAAGGTCAAATGCTATTTGTTTTGCAACTCCATCGTCTGCCAAATTGATAGAAGGTGTTATTGCCCAATAACGATAAGCTGTTGTAGAATATACTTCTGAACGAAGCATATTTGATGTAGTTTCTCCACAAGCAAAGTTACTTGCCCAACCCCAACAATATGTTGATGTTGATGTTGTCAAATCACTTGTTTGTATTGTTCCACTTGCAGGAAGTAATCCAGAATATCTTTCCCAACAAGATGGTTCTGTATATGGATTTACATCAAAGTTTTCAGTCCAAGGAGTTGGTAATGATTGACAAGGAGTAGTAACATTTATTTGATTTGCAAATGCTGGTTCTTCTCCATCAGCACAAACAACACCTACTTGAACATTATAAAGGGTTTGGAAGTTTACATCCATTACTGTATAAGGGAAATCATCTATTGTAATGTCTGTGATTTCAAGCCATTCAGTAGAAGCACTTTCTTTGTAACGCAAAACGTATGTAACATCTGTGTTTACTTCATCTGTCAATTCAACAACCAATGCACCACCTGTTTCACTTTCTTCTGTTTCTGTAAATGACGCACTTGTTTCTAATGAAGTAGAAGTACAAGAAACTGCTGTAATTACTATATTATCAACAACACCAGGAATACCATCTGTACTTCCTGAGTCATTATACCAACGGAACATTAAGTTGTAAATACCTTCCAATCCTCCTGCAGGAATAATAGTGCTGAATGATTGCCAAGTTGAATTATTATACAATTTATCTGTTATAGTAATTCCTTCTGTAAATTCGCTACCATTAGGGACAAGTTTTACTTCCATATAGTCATATATAGAAGTAGAATATGAAGATATATTGAACTCTCCTACACACTTCCAATCAAATGAAATATGTATTTCTCCTGTTGGTTCAATAGAGAAAGGTAATGAAGCAAATGCTGTTGAAGCTGGAGAAATAGTATAACTTACTGTTGCTCCGTTATCATTTGAAACATACAAAGCACCACCTGCTGTTGGAGAACCTGAATCATCAACTGTATTATTATCTGCTGTTCCTATTACCCAACTATTTGCATTAGTTGAAGTATATGTTAAAACAGGAGTTGTTTCAGGAGTATCAAAATCAAATGATACAGGAAGAGCATAAACCATAGGAACAGTTGCAGTAACAGGTTCTGTCCACGCTCCGCCACATGATTGTTGTGCAGCAAAGATGTATGTTGTTCCTTCTGTCAAATCTGTTATTTGGAATGGTAATTCAGCATCTGCAGCAATAGAAATAGTTTGTGCACTTTCAGGATCAAATTCTTCTCCTTCAATCACCTCTGCGTATGCTACTGTAACGCCTGCTTCTCCAATATTTGCTGTATTGTAACTAACGTATGCAGAATGATCTCCACCATCTACTGTCAATCCGTAAACTTCAGGACAATCAGGGATTTCACTAATTGAGAAATCATCAATATAGAAAGTAGATGACTTTTGTCTTGCAGCAAGAGCCAAACGAATATTACCTGTATATTCGTTCAAGAAAATTTCTGCCATATTCCATTCACCTGTTGCTTGACCTGCTGTGTTGATTGATGTAAGCAATGTAAAGTTTGCTGTATCTGCCATTGAAACATAATCAGTTTCATTTACATCAAGCACCATTACATCTATCACAGGAGCATTGGTAGTTGAAGATGTTTTGTATTGGAAATTCAATCTTTCGTTTCCTGTCATTTCAAATATAGGAGTAATCATCCAATCAGAAAAATCGTAAGATGATGTAGAAGTTGTTCCATAGAAATACAACGCTTTTGTTGAATCAATTCCGACATCCGAACTAATTCCACTCCAATAATAAGAAGAAGTATATCCTCCATTTACATTATACCAACAATTCAAAGAAGTTCTGTTTGCTCTTGCAGAATCTTGAATTGCGATAAATGAATTTTCATCAAAGTTTTCAACGTAAGGAAATTCTGATATTGAATTACAAAGAGTCCATTCTGTGTAAGTGTCAGAGGTAACTGCAAGTTCACTTTCACCACAATTTGCTGTTACTTTATACTCTACTCTTGAAGAGTATGGTAAACCAGTTACTGCAATAGGACTTGTTCCTTCTGCTGTGTACCAAGTTGTATCACCTGAATATCTGTAAGAAACAATATATTCTGCTCCTTCATTAAGTTCATCTGTAACCTCAACATTCATCGTAACGCTTCCGTCTGCGTCTTCCATTGTTGTAGTAAATTCATTAACTCTTGCACAAGGTGTAGAGAAAATGTAAAGATTATCAATTGAAGCAGGAGGAGTGTAACCACCACTACCATCGTTTCTCCATGAAATTACCAATTGATACGCTCCGGGGGCTATATCATTAGGGAACGGTATGGCAACCCTTACCCACTGATTGGTATTTGAAGCACTTCTTCCTATCATGTAAGAAGGTACAGCATTAGTCGTAGGAAGCGTTGTTCCAAGCGGGAATAAAGACACAACAACTTCGTCCCAACTTAATTCCCCTACGGCTTTATAGTCAAATTCAATTCCATAGTATGTATCATCTTCTATGTTTATAAGAGTAGCAAGATGTGCAACTGCAGCATCTCCGTCAGGATCATAAGCATTAGTTACTCCGTTGTCATTACTTATGTAAAGACCTTGACCCATCGGTGTTTCTCCTTCTTCAACAGCCTCGTTTGAACCCAAAGGTCCCAAGTACCATTGATTTGCTCCCGTGCCTGAAACCGTCCATAAATCCCAGTTTTCCAAAGATTCCAATGCATCGAAATTTTGTTCGTATGGAATTTCTATCAGTTGTTCAGCAGAAGGCAAAGTCCAAAAACTAATTAATGATTCAGAACTGTTTTCTTCATCACACACTGTCCAAACCTTTACTTCATATTGAGTATAAATATCAAGACCAGAAAGAGTATAAGATAAATCATTTATATTTTCACTTTCGGTTGTCCATTCTTCTTCACCAACCATTCTATATGCTAAACCGAAAGTAGTGTTAGTTTCACTCATTGTTTCCCAACTAATAGTTGCTCCTGTTTGTTCTAAACCTGAACAAGATAAATTCATAGGAGGATAGCAAAAATCATCTCCTAAGCTTTCCATTCCAAACATAGTTACAGGAACACCGGTCATAGTAGTTCCTGATATAGCAGTTGTAATGAAATATTCTTGTGTGTCAGAGTATGTATAAATAGATGAACCAACTGTTGTTTTTTTCCAAGAAGGGTATGAGCCATATTCAGTACCGTCCCTTATAAAAGCAACGAGCAAATTACCTACTCCAGTGTAAGCAAAAGGAGTTGTAAGTTCGTAAGTATTTCTTCCTAACACAAAGTTTGCAGGACCGGAATATACTTCTGTAAAATCAGAACCTACAACAAAACTTGTAATGGAAGATTGATCTACCACTTTCATGTAGATCTTTATGGTTCCGTTATTGTAAGCATTTCCTGAGTTGTAATAACTAATACTTGTAATCATACCCGGCACCAACTCACTTGCAGGATAGAGCGCCTCGGTAAATGAATTCTTCCAATTCGTGTACGCCGGTACATAATAAGAAGTTGTTGATGTTGTTGTGTCGCCGACTACATGAAACATTGTCTGAGCCGACAATTGCATAGCAAAAATGATTGCCATCGCAAATAATAGTAATCTTTTCATCTTGTCTATTATTTTGTTAATACTAATTTTACTTTGAAGGCTCAAAATTACCAAGAAAAAACATAATATCCAAATTTTACAATAACTTTTTATCCCTTAAAAAAGAAAAGGAAATTCATTTTAACAATGGCACGCAAATTGCTTAACAAAACATATTATCTTTTCCATTTGAAATACAAAAACTTAAGATTTTCATATTTTTACAAAATACAGCCAAAACAATTAAATAAGAAAAATATAAATAAAGCGGGGTGAAATGGGTATATTTAGGTTAAAAATTGCCTTCTTCCCTTTCAGAAAACAAGTTTTACACGACCTTTTTATAAAGAAAACATTCCACAAATTCTATTTCTTCATCTTACGAAAATAAAACAAAGAATCATTCTGCTCAAATCAAGAAAAAATCTTCTGAAACAAAGATTCATTTTACCCAAATCAAGAACGGATTTTGCAAAACAAAGAATCGTTTTGCGGGGATAACAACAAAAAAAACCGAAACAAGATTTCGATAATTTCAATCTTGTTCCGGTTGTTGTATTTTTCTACTTTGAAAATATGTTTCGCTATTAGATAAGCTCAGCTAATCTTTCTGCCAAATCGCAAACTCTGTTTGAATATCCGTTTTCGTTATCGTACCATGATACAACTTTCACGAAATTTCCGTCCATAACCATTGTAAGTTTTGAATCGAAAATAGATGAATGCGGATTTCCAACTATATCACAGCTAACAATAGGATCTTCAACATATTCCAAGATTCCTTTCATCGGACCTTCTGCCGCTTCTTTTACTGCTGCATTGATTTCTTCTACAGTTGCTGTTTTTTCCAACTCAACCGTCAAATCGACAACAGAACCATCAGGTGTTGGAACACGCATTGACAATCCGTGTAGTTTTCCTGCCAATTCAGGTATTACCAAACCAACGGCCTTTGCTGCACCTGTCGATGTAGGTATTATAGAACAAGCGGCTGCTCTTGCTCTTCTCAAGTCTTTGTGAGGAAGGTCTAAGATGTGTTGATCGTTTGTGTAAGAGTGAACAGTGTTCATCAAACCTCTCTTAATACCGAACTTGTCATTCAAAACTTTTGCTATTGGTGCCAAGCAGTTTGTTGTGCAAGATGCATTAGATACACAAGTCATTTCTTTTGTCAATATGCTGTCATTAACACCCAATACCACTGTAGCATCAACATCTTCTGCTTTGTCTGCAGGAACAGTAAGTATCACTTTTTTAGCACCTGCTTTGATGTGTTTAGTCATCTTTTCTTTTGTCTTGAAGATACCTGTTGATTCGATTACGATATCAACTCCCAATTCTCCCCAAGGCAATTGTTCCGGATCTCTTTCAGAATAAACTCTTATTCTCTTTCCATTGACAACAAGGTACTCACCATCTGCCTTTACTTCTCCGTCAAAACGTCCGTGAACAGAGTCATATTTCAATAGATGAGCAAGTGTTGAAGCATCTGTCAAATCGTTTATTGCCACTACTTCAACATTCTTCTTTTTTTGTATGTTTCTAAAAGAAACTCTACCAATACGGCCAAATCCGTTAATTGCTACTTTAACCATAACTATTATGTATTAAAATTTTTACTGAAAATATTTTTGCAAAGATAGTACTTTATTTCGTTGTGAACAAACATTTATTGAACGAATATCTTTTTCTCAATCTCCGACCACAGCGCATTGAAAAGTAAATCACCTTGTAAATAATATCCGTTCAGCGTTAAATGCACTCTGTCTTTTTGCATCAACTGTCTGTCTACCCATTTACTCGAAACACCCTCTCCTCCCATTACTTCATACCAATCCCATACCGCACAATCGTTTTGTTTTGCCACTTCTTTTATAATGTTTCTTGCCTCTTTCATTCGCTTGTTTACATGTTTTTTCTTGTACCAACAATCCGAAGGCGTTGTCAGCAATATCGCCACATCGGGTATTTGTTCTCTGATTTTAGCTACCAACTCGGTCAAATTGCTTGCAAAACTCTCCACTCCGCTTACCTCATAGCAATCATTTGTTCCAAGACTTATTATAACCAAATCAAGACCAAGTGTTTTCAAACTCTCATCCGATTTTATCTTCAAATAATGACGTGCTTCGGCAGAATTGACACCCGTAACGTTATACACAACGCCCGCATCTTCGTTATCGAAATAAAATCCATGAATAAACAACGTATCGTTTGAAGTTTTGTTCACGCTTATGTTTATTGTGTCCGTATAACCGTTAAGAGTGAAAACAGTATATCCGTCTTCTACGCTGACTTTTTTGTACGAAGGATAATCTATATCTATTCTCTCTTGTGGTTTAAGCGGAGAGTGATATATCCGAACCTTGTCAAAATCATATTTTATCGGATTTCGATGATTTACAGCTATCCTTATACTTGCATTTTTCTCTGTTGTATAAACGGTGTTTGCGAAGATGGTACTTTGTTCTTTTGATAGGATGTTGTAATGCTGCCATTGAGTTCCATAAGTTATCTTATAACTATCGGGGCATCTTTTCATATAGGGACAAATCACACCCCTTGCTCCTTGCAAGCCCGGAAGAATACTCTGAAAGTTAGCTCTGACCCTGCCTGAAAAGAAATCCGCCTGCAAATGCGAATCTCCGATATGAAGTATTCTTACTTGTCCTTTTCCCTGCTTTATCATAGGGGAGAATTTCTTATAAATGCGTTCGAATCCTAAGGAGGAATTACCGTAATACGCAATTCGGTTCGATTCTATGTTTAGAAACGAATAATTGCCTACTTGTTTTAGCTGAGCAAAAACCAATTGCGACCCCAAAATCAGGGACAAGCACAAAACAAGTCGCAACCTCAACATTATATATTGGCTGTTATTTCTCTGAATTTCTTTTCCAAACTGCCGCCTGCAGACAATTGTTTTGTTTCATCATCGGCTACAAGTCGTCCGTTATTGATTATTATTACTCTTGAGCAGACTGCCTCGACTTCTTGCATGATGTGAGTTGATAAAAGTATGGTCTTTGATTGCCCTATTTGCTTTATAAGGTTTCTTATTTCTACCAACTGATTCGGATCCAAACCTGTTGTCGGCTCATCCAAAATTAACACCTTAGGATCGTGAATAAGGGCCTGTGCTAAACCGACACGTTGCTTATAACCCTTGCTTAATGTTCCTATCTTTTTGTTTGCCTCTTTTTCAAGTCCGGTAAGAGCAATCACCTCTTCTACTCTTGTTTTTCTTAACTTTCGTTCTATCTTATGGATTCCTGCAACGAGCAAAAGGAATTCACGAACATACATATCATAATAAAGAGGGTTCTGTTCGCTAAGGTAACCTACCGAACGTTTTATCTCCATTTGATGTTCGAAAATATCATATCCGCAAATCTCTGCACTGCCCTCTGTAGGTGGAATAAAGCATGTCAAAATCTTCATCATGGTTGATTTTCCTGCTCCATTAGGTCCAAGCAATCCGACAATCTCTCCCTCTCCTATTGAAAGGCTAACGTTGTCCAAAGCTTTTTGCGTTCCATATACTTTGCTGATGTTTTTTATTACAATCGACATACTCTAATCTCTTTTAAAGTGCGAAATTACACAAAAAAAACGTACATTTGCAGAATCTTAGATAGAATTTATGAGAATAACGGCAAAAAAAGATTCAAACCTGCTTGAATTGCTTGGAGACTTTTTCCAAGAAACTTCAACAACGAAGTTAAAGAAAATGATTATGTATGGATGCGTCAGCTATAAAGGTGCAATTGTCAAAAGCTGGGAATTGATAATACCTAAAGGCGAAGCAGTCGAATATACCAAATATAAAGGTGGGGCAAAGATTGCAAAACAAAAATCAAGTTTACCTGTGATTTATGAGGATCAGAATCTGATTATAGTAAACAAGTCGTGTGGATTACGTTTCCTTTCAAAAGTTTCCTACAAAGGGCAAACGGTGAGCAGTATGGTTAAATCATATTTGAAAAGAAAGTATGGAAACAGAGAGAATGCCTATGCAATTTACAAGGTCGATGATTTAGACTCGGGCTTGTGCATATTGGCAAGAGATAAACGCACAGCAAATATTTTGTCTTTGGCTTGGGAAAGTGAAGTTGAGAAAAAATATATCGGAATTGTAGAGAACCCACTTGCCGAAAGCAAAAAGAGTTTCAGAAACTACGAGTTGCAAGGAACACATCAAAAAAACGAGCAATCGGAATCAAGAACAATTTCTTTGCAATACGAATTAAAAGAGAATATAGCAGTAAAAGACGAAACATTTCACTTGATAGAAATAAAGCAAACAAAGGGAGATGCTTTCGATTGCAGAAATTTATTTGAACAAATAGGCAATCCGATTGTTGCTGATTCATTCATAGGAAAATCGAATTACAATAACAACTTTATGAAACTATGTCTTGTCGGCTTGAAGTTCAAACATCCTATAACAAAATCAACGATCAATCTTCACTTAGAAGCACCTAAAAGTTTCTATTCTATAAATTTGTAAAACCATATCAAGATGAGTTCTATCACAATAGGTAAAATAAGCACAGAATTGGACAAAGTCATACCTCTGTCTTGGCAGGAGTCTTACGATAATGCAGGTTTGCTATGCGGAAACAAAGATGTAATTTGCACAGGCATATATGTATGCTTCGACATCAGCGAATCGGTTGTCGATAAAGCAATCGAAAGCAATTGCAATCTCATTGTATCTCACCATCCTTTGGTTTTCAGAGCAATGAAACGCTTTACCGGCAAAGACAATGTAACAAACACTCTACTGAAAGCTATAATAAACAATATCGCTCTTTATTCTGCTCACACAAATCTTGATGCTGCTAATCCGGGAGTAAATACTATTCTTGCGAACAAATTAGGCATAAGAAACATAAGGCCGTTATGTGAGGATGCAAGAACGAATGAAGATGGATTCTTCGGAATTGGTGGCATTGGAGAATTGGAAGAAGCAACTGATTTGCAAGAATATCTTTTACATATTAAGAAAGCACTCAATATTCACAACATCAAATACATTGAAGGGAAAAATGATAAAATTAAAACCGTGGCTTTTTGTGGCGGAAGCGGTTCTGAATTTATCGATGACGCATTAAGACAAAATGCTGATTGTTTTCTTACGGCAGATATTAAATATCATCAGTTTTTAGACTGCGAAAAACAAATCGCATTGGCAGACATAGGGCATTTTGAGAGCGAATCATTTATAAAAGAACACCTTATTGCTTTATTATCAGAAAAATTTTGTAATTTTGTGCCCCTATTCATGGACACAGCTCCTAATAAGGTAAAGAATATTTAATAAATACAACATATACAGATGGCAAAGAAAGTAAAAGAAGCAGAGACTCCGAAACCCGTATTCAAAAGCGAAGAAGCGGATTTGGCGGTAGAGAAGCGATTGATTGCTCTTTACAGATTGCAACAAATTGATTCACAAATTGATAAAATAAGAATCATCAGAGGGGAACTTCCATTGGAAGTACAGGATTTGGAAGACGAAACAGAAGGTCTTAAAACCAGAATAGGTAAATTTAAGGATGAAATAGTTGCTTGCGAAGAATCGATAGAAGAGAAGAAACAAAAGATAAAAGAAAGCGATGCTTTGATTGCAAAATATTCTGACCAACAAAACAACGTTCGCAACAACAGAGAGTACGAATCTTTAGCGAAAGAAATAGAGTTTCAAGAGCTTGAAAAGCAACTTTGCGAAAAAAGAATCAGAGAGGCTAAGGCTAACATCGAAAACTATAAGGGTGAAATAGAAAAATACACTGAAATCTTCGATGAAAAAATCAAAGATCTTGAAGTAAAGAAATCCGAACTCGATGAAATAATCAAAGAAACAGAAGAAAGAGAGAAGGTATTGGTTACAAAAGCAGAAGAGAACGAAAAACTTATCGAAGAAAGATACCTTACAGCTTTCAAACGTATTCGCTCAAACGCTAGAAACGGTTTGGCTGTCGTTACTGTGGATCGTGATGCTTGCGGAGGATGTTTCAACAAAATTCCTCACCAACGTCAAATGGATATACGCATGCACAAAAAGATTATCGTTTGTGAGTATTGCGGAAGAATATTAGTTGACCAAAGCATAGCAGCTGAAGTAGAAGACGAATTGAGAAACGAAAATGTATAAATATTTTGCAAATGCCTTGATTGTAAATGAAGGCAGGGAAGAATATGGTAACATATTAGTCAAAGCAAATCGGATAGAGGCAATCAGCAATGAGCCTCTATCCGATTTGCCTTTAGATACAGAGTATATAGATTGCACAGGATTGATTGCAATTCCTGGAATTATCGATGCTCATGTACACTTCCGTCAACCTGGATTGGAGTATAAAGCAGATATGTCTTCGGAAAGCAAAGCTGCTTTGGCAGGAGGAGTTACCACCGTTTTGGAAATGCCAAACACAAATCCAACAACGACAAGCGAAAAAAGCTTAGAGGATAAGCTCAAACTTGCAAATGAAAATATGTATTGCAACTATGGCTTTTTCTTCGGACTTACAAATAGCAATTACTCAACAGCTAAAACAATAACTCGCGATAACTGTTGCGGACTAAAACTTTTCCTTGGTTCATCTACAGGCAATATGTTGGTTGATGACAAAAACAGTCTGAGAGAACTTTTTTCGATAACCGACAAAGTGATTTCCGCTCACTGTGAAGATGAATCCATCATCAGAAAAAACACAGCTGAATACAAAGAACGCTATGGAGATAAAGCAACAGCAAAACTTCATCCTTTGATTAGAAGTTCGGAAAGTTGTTATCAAAGTTCTGCATTTGCCGTTCAGATGGCAAAGGAAAACAATACACGCTTTCATATTGCCCATTTGACAACAGAAAAAGAATTGTCGTTGCTTACGGAAGGCAATATCGAAAACAAGCGAATCACTGCCGAAGTTTCTCCGATTCACCTTTGGTTTTGCGATGAGGATTTCGAGAAATACGGCAACCTTATCAAATGTAATCCGAGCGTAAAAACAAAACAAGACAGAGCGGCATTGAGAGAGGGTCTGAGAACTGATAAAATAGACATTATTGCAACAGACCATGCACCTCATCTGAAAGAAGAAAAACTCAAACCATACTTCGAAGCACCTTCAGGCATACCTTCAATACAACATTCCTTGCTTATAATGCTGCAATTAGTCAAACAAAAAGAGATTTCTTTGACAAAATTAGTTGAGAAAATGGCACACAATCCTGCGAAACTTTTTGACATAAAGGATAGAGGATACATCAAAAAAGGCTATTTTGCAGACATTGTACTGATTAATTCAAACAAAAAAACACATATTACAAAAGAGTCCTTGTTTTCAAAATGTGAGTGGTCTCCATTCGAAGGAGAAACATTTGACAACGAGATAGTTGCAACATATCTTAATGGTGAAAAAGTTTATCAAAACGGCAAAGTTTCAGAAGCAAAATTTGGAGTAAAAATATAAAAAATCAAAAAATCTCTCAAAAAAATTTGGTGGAATCAAAAAAGCGTTGTATCTTTGCAAACGCAAACGAGAGAGGGAGTATAGCTCAGCTGGTTTAGAGCATCTGCCTTACAAGCAGAGGGTCTTAGGTTCGAATCCTAATACTCCCACAAACGAAAAGACAAAGCATCTGTGTAAATTCGCAGATGCTTTTTTCGTATGAATGATTTATCAAAAGCAAAAAAGCAATCAATGAATCTGTTCGATTTTTCTTTCGACAATCCGCTCACGTTTGCTCAAGCAACTTTTTGGATATTCCTTGCAGTTGTCTTACTCTTCTATTCTCCAATCAAGAATAAATTTCGAGCTCGACATTTCTACCTTTTTGCCGTCAGTATGTTCTTTTACTATCTGTCAAGCGGCAAATTTGTCATCCTTTTACTCATAACAACAATCCTGACTTACCTTTCGGGGAAAGCAGTTTTCCGATTCAAGAAGAAAAGTCTCAGAAAGTTCTTTCTCTCTTTGGGAGTCGTTATCAGTCTTGCTTTTCTTGCTTATTTCAAATACGCATATTTCATTGTCGATATAATAAATACATATTTTGCAACCGACATAAAGGTTGTGGATTATCTTGCTTTATTTTCCAACAACAGCTTCGGGACAGAATTTTCCATTGATAAAATCATACTGCCCGCAGGAATATCGTTCTACACCTTTCAAGCGATTTCCTACATTGTGGATATATACCGACAAAGATTGGAAAAGCAACCCTCATTTGTTGATTTTGCGTTTTATCTCAGTTTTTTTCCTTCGCTTGTTGCAGGTCCGATAGTCAGAGCTAACGAATTTCTTCCACAACTTGAAAAACCATATTCACTAAGCAAGAAAGAATTCTCATGGAGTCTGTTTTTCATTCTTAATGGTCTGATAAAGAAGATAATAATTTCAGATTACATAAGTGCTAACTTTGTGGATAGAGTTTTCGAAATGCCACAATTGTACTCTTCTTTCGAGAATCTTTTGGCTGTGTACGGATATGCATTACAAATCTATTGCGATTTTTCGGGTTATACGGACATTGCGATAGCGGTTGCTTTGTTATTCGGATTCAGATTACCACAAAATTTCAATTCTCCTTACAAATCGTTCAACATAACCGAGTTTTGGAGACGTTGGCATATAAGTCTGTCGGCTTGGCTCAAAGATTACCTTTACATAAGCCTTGGAGGAAATCGCAAAGGACAATTCAGACGCTACATAAACTTAATGCTTACAATGTTAATCGGTGGATTATGGCACGGAGCAAACCTTCGATTCATCATTTGGGGCGGTTTGCATGGTTTGGCTTTGGTTTTCGACAAACTGATTAAAAGACTGACCGATATTTTCGAGAAAAAAACATTCTTCAAATTCATCTCGCTTTTTATAACCTTTAACTTCGTATGCTTTTGCTGGATATTCTTCAGAGCAAACGACACAACAACTGCCCTGAATATCATTTCAAACATCTTCAGTCCTTATAACGTCGAAATCATTCCTGCAATACTCACCTCATATTGGAAACCGCTACTTTTGATTCTTGCAGGCTACATAATCCATTGGCTTCCTAAGACAGCCAAAGATGCAATTCGTGAATGTTTCATCAAGACTCCAATCGCACTGCAACTACTTGCAGCAATCATCACTGCTGTTTTGCTTTATCAATTCAAGACGGCAGACATACAAGCTTTTATTTATTTCCAATTTTGATAAAGCAGAAATAAGCAAAACAACAAAAACTCCCATGTAAAAAAAGAAGAACTTCAGATAACTGCACCATTAAAGTAAAAGATGTTTTATGACAAACACCTTTCCTACTCTGAACTCCATATTTTAATAGTTTCATCAAGTGAAGCACTGATTATGCAACTGCCTGTAGGATTATAAGCCACAGTATTCACCATTAAATGATGGCCCGATAAGGTTTTAAGACATTCTCCGGTGTTTGCATCCCAGATTTTAATCGTATAATCACCCGAACAGCTGACTATGCGACTGCCATCATGATTATAGGAGGCAAAGAAAACGGATTCGTTATGTCCGGATAAAGTTCTGACACATGTTCCCGTGCTTACATCCCATATTTTCACAGAATTGTCAATAGAATTGCTTGTAACTATACGTTTACCATTCGGACTGAAATATGCGGAATGAGGAATTTTATTACTATCATCCAATGTTTGAACAATATTACGGCTATTGACGTCCCACACTCTGATAATTCCACTGTTTGAAACGCCAACTATACGTTTGCCATCAGGACTCCATGACGCATGTACATTGACATAGTTGTTTATTTCAAAAATACTAACACATTCTCCGCTATTTACATTCCATATCTGAATGCCGTCTCCTTCTGAAACAGCAACTATGTGCTTACCATCGGGACTAAACTCTGCGGCAACATAACCCCAACTACCTTTACTGAAGGATTTAAGACATTCACCGGTGCTTGCATTCCATATTCTGATAGTTTTATCATTCGAAGCACTGACTATGCGACTGCCATCGGGACTATAGAATGCGGATTGAACCCAATCGGAATGTCCTCTCAAGGTTTTAAGACTCATAGCATTGTAATAAGTCATCTCTATCGGCTCTTCACAGGCAGTAAACATTGCTACAGAACTGCAAAGCAAAAACAAAAAACATAATTTCTTCATAAGCGTAATATCTTTTTTGTGATTGTGAATTTTTCTTTTTATTACTCGAAATATAGACTGAAAAAAGAAAGTCGCAAAGTTCTCAACCCTGCGACTTTCATAAATTCTCTGTGTTAGAAATTCAAAGAAATGCCGACTCCTGTGGTAACTGACGAAGACAAATTACCATTTGGAGAAAGCAGGTTGTTATAAGAAACCTCCGGACGGAAACCCAAAGATGCTTTTTTGCCTATTGGAAAACATACATAACCATTTTGCATATTCACATTATGGGCTATCTTCACTGCATCGACAATGGAATAAATCATCATCCCGAGATGTGCTCCCAAAAGCGGAAGTCCGACTGGTACAAACAAATAATAAGGATCTGCTATCATAATTGTTGTAAATGCTCCAGCAAATGCAACCGTCCAACCAAAGCATATCCAACCGCTTCCCGAACGCCAATTACTTGCATACAACTGTCCGGCTCCCGGAAAGAAAAACGAAAGTACTCCGGCAGCTCCGGCACTTTTGTAACCTTGACCATAACCCATGTTATAAGCACGAGATTGCACCATCTCTTTGGTCATCTTTTCTATTTCCTCTATTTTGTAAACGAAAATATTACCATCGTTGGTTTGAATCTTGATACTTACTCCGGGAACCTGTTCAACAATGATTCCTCTTACCATTCCACCGTTTTTCAAATAAACAACGTCTTTCATCTGTCCTTGTGCGTACATTGTCAATCCTGCAAACAAGACCGCCAAAAGCACCAATAATCTTTTTGCCATAATATTAAACTGTTTTAATTATTAATAAATTGAATCACAAACATACTCCGAATAATATGCCTCTTTGTATAGATTCTTTATTTCTTCATAAAACTCTTCGAATTCTATGTATTGACATTCTCTGTCAGGATCTATTCTAAGTTCTGTCCTGATTGCTGTCATGTTGTCGTTGTAATCATATAACTTGATAAAACATTCACATTCCTGGAAAACCAATTCACAAGAAGCAAAGCAAGTCGATATCAACGCCAATACCGCTGTAATTAAAATCTTTTTCATAGTCAATCGTTTTTTTGTTAAAGCTAAAACTCCTGACAATTGAAATAATATCGTGAAGCATCGTACATTAAGTCCTGAGTACCATCAGAAAAATCAGTTTCATTGATTTCATAGCATTCTTTGCCAGTTTCGACAATTTCATTGCGTTCGGTATAGAACACATCTTCGTAAAGAACTCCCAGAATGTACTCATCTTCGTATGCAACAACTTCACAATAACACTCTTTCTTGTTTGTACAAGAACTCAAGACAATTGCCATCAACAAAGCAATGCCCGACAATTTTAATACTTTCATTTGAATATGTTTTTTAAGATTCTGCCTAAGTCCCAAGGGCTGTAATTAATTTTTTCATTGACTTTGCAGACATAAAAAAGCGTGGGACTTGCATCTTATCGTTTTTCTGAGGTTCTGGAATACCTGTTAGTCAAATAAGAAAAGCCCACGAGACGAGTCGTGAGCGTTCTCTGCTTAACTATTGACTAACTTGTTTAGAAATTTTCCAGATTTCAGAAAAACAAGGATAAGCAAAAACGCCGTTATATCTTGCTGTAAATTACTGTTTTTTAATAACTAATATTCTTTGTCTCCTGTTATTTTTTTATGTTTTTAATTTAAATATTGAAAATTTTATGACAATTTCTGCCTACAAAGATAGAAAACTTTCCCCACTCGACAAAATTTTTTCAAAGAAGTTTTCACTATTCTCTTATATCGACAAGAATAGGTTCTTCTTACTTTTCATACTTATTCCCCATGTTTTGATTGTCATCTGTTATAGAAAAGAAATTCCAGTAAGAAATCAACAAAAAACAATTCTTGAATTTGAAAAAATAAAACAAAGAATCGCTCGAACGAATCGAAGAAAGAATTTTCTGAAATCAAGATTCATTTCACTCTGATTTTCGGAAGAAAATACAAAAAAACGGATACTCCTTTGATTGCTCAGGTGTATCCGTTCGATATGTGCGTTTTTATCGTTCTAACGTCGTTTGGACTTAGTATGCTCGCTGATTATTGCCCTCGTAATAGTTGATAAAGGCACGATTGACAACCTTGTTTCCTCCCGGTGTAGGATAGTCTCCCGTAAAGTACCAATCGCCTGTATTTTCAGGGCATG
>DEPP01000093.1 GCA_002358835.1 Bacteroidales bacterium UBA3389 | reverse complement strand
CGTATGCTTTTTTCATATTCTATAGTTTTTATAAATAACTTGCAAATATACAAATTTATTTCGATTTCACGATTCTTCGTTTCGTTTTATTTATTCTTGATATTACTGCTCTGAAAGTTTAATCCACTCGTTGTCTATTGCCAAAAGACGACAAAGATTCAGTGCTTCGGTAGGCACTTCCGTATTGTCTGTTTCTACAAGGCTGTAATCTATGTGTTCGCTTATGCGTTCGATGTCTATTGGCGGAGTAAGATTATGGTGAATAAAGCCTTTGACACGCATGTTTTTGCATGGTGCTTCTATGTTGGAGTAGTGTGTTGTTACCACTGTGAGAGAGTCTTGTTTTGAACTTACTTTGATAAATCCTTCAACAAGTTTGCGTCCTTCCACAGGGTTGGTTGTGCGGGCTAATTCATCGACCAAAACAAGATGTCTGCCACCTTGACGCATTGTTTTGATGATGTTGTCCAATGTTTTTATCTCCCAAGCAAATGAGGACAAGCCTTCTTCTTCATTTTGCCCGTCTCCGATAGAGCATTGCACGCTTTCGACCAAGCTCACTTTGCCTTCTTGACATGAGGTCATAAATCCGTATTGCAACATAAGTTGATTGAGTGCCAAGGTTTTGAGTATCATTGTTTTTCCTGCCATATTGGCTCCGGTTATCAAAAATACGTCTTCTCCGACTTCGATGTCTATATCTTGATAGCGTTTTGATTTTTCGTTCATCAACTTTTTCACAACAGGATGAAACATTCCCTTGTAGCTTATCTGCTTTTGGTCGCATATTTCGACCTTTTGAAGGTTTAATTCTTTGGCTAAAAGTGCTTTTGCAAAGGCTACGTCTATCAATGCTACGTTTCTTAGGGCTTGTTTCAACTTGGGTACTTGTACAAAAAGTTTTTTGCAGAGTCGTTCTCTGATTTGGTCTTCTATCTTCAGGCACTCCAAGTATAGTATGCGGCTTTCTTCTTCTTGGTTCTCATTGCGGGCTTTTTCCCAACGTTTTCTTGCTTTTGCAAGCTCTTCGGAGTATGCCGAATAGACATGAAAACTTGGTTGTTCCAATCCTTCGGGGTCCAATATTTCGATTGCTTCCTGCAAATCGGGCAGGGGCATAAGTGTTGAGTCAAATTGCTTTTTCAACTTCTTTATATTGATGCAGAAAACCTTTAACTCAAACAATGCAACATCGTCTGCCACACCATCTTGCTCGATTAGTTTTACCGTTCCGTTTATATCACAAATAGAGTTCAAAAGACAGAAAAACTTATGTAGGTTTTGTTCGTTTTGTGCATTGATAAACTCGGTGCATTCTTCTGTCTGTTGCCATTGCTGCTTTATCCATGCCTCCGAATGAGAGAATTCTGTGTCTAAAAGCAGCTTTCTGCCCATTGAGGTTTGGAAATTCATTTGCGAATATATTGTTTTCAGTGCTTTGTATTCGGCAATGGCTTGTTGAAATTTCATTGTGTTATAATGTTTTTATGTTGTAAATGTCCATTGGTATGGCTTGTGAAAGTGCTTCAAGCATTTGTTCATTGTTGAAGTTGTAACCGCTTGGAGAAATGGGATTTGCCGTTATTGCAATCAGGTTGGCAGGGTGGAGGACGCTCAATCTTCCGCCGCGTTGCAAGAATCGATGTATGCTTTCGGGGGAAGCAAAATTTTTGGTAAAGTCTTTGATGATGATGTCTGTTGATGAGAGTTCTTTTTGGGTGCAAAGAAACTGCATGAATTTCTCGTTCAATACTCCCGATATGTATATGCGTTTTCCGTATGCAAATATTTTATCTTTGTAGCGGTCAATCATCAGTAGGGAAGGGATTTCCAATTCTATGACTTCTCCATCTGAGAGTGCAAATATTCCATTCTCCTTTTGCTTTAAGCATTCTGATTCAACACCCTGATATTTCGGCAATTGTGTAAGCTGATATATGAAACGGGTTTTTGCAACCATTGTGGGTAATGAGGCACTTACGGCTGCACCTGTTGAAAGTATCATTGCATCTGTTATACATGGAGAACCGAAACTCATTCTCGATAATGCACCGTCAATAAGGCATAAATCGACTTGTGCGGATAATGTGTCGATAAGTCTTTTCAGTTGTTCACTTCCACTTGGCCCTGCAAGCAATACTTTTCCGTCGGATACGGCTTGTGCTGTTATCAATCTGCCTAAGGCTGTGGTTTGACGGCTTACCGATTCTATGTCGGCAATGATTTCTTTTTGATTGTAGAGTGCTTGTGCCGTCACAAACTTTGTGCCTTTGTAGATGGTGATTTCGGGTTTTGCGGTTTCGGTTACTTGATCCACCTGTTCACCATCAATACCGATTGAACTGATTGCTAATTTCAGTTCAGAAAAAGTGCGGAGACGATTCAGCACATAGTTAAGCGTCTGAGTCTTCCCCGCATTCTTTTCCATACCGACAAAAGATACACTTTTGTATCCTAATAGTTTTTCAACAAAAGGCATATCTGTGTCGATTTATTTATGCTTTTATTTTTTGTTTCTTTCGTGACGTGCCAATTTTGCAGGCTCCATAGATAATTGATCGCCGCGTAACAATTTTGATACACCGTCATTAACGATTTCATCGCCTTTCAAGAAGTCTAAATCGCATTCTCCCGGAACGTAATTTGCCGGTTCTGAATATGTGGTTATGACTCCTTCGAAGTTTCTCAAAACAACCTTGTTTGGTGATTGAGATATGATGTATTGAGGCATTACAGGAGTTTTTCCACCACCGCCCGGAGCATCTACAACGAAAGTAGGAACAGCGTAACCTGATGTATGACCACGAAGGTTCTCTATTATCTCGATTCCTTTTGACACAGGGGTACGGAAGTGTTCCAATCCCATTGAAAGGTCGCATTGATAGATGTAGTAAGGTCTTACTCTCATCTTAACAAGTTCGTGAACCAATTTCTTAAATACGCGAACATCGTCATTAACTCCTCTCAACAATACTGATTGGTTACCCAATGGAATACCTGCATTAGCCAAACGTTCGCATGCTGCTTTGGCATCAGCTGTACATTCGTTAGGGTGGTTAAAGTGAGTGTTCAACCAAATTGGGTGATACTTCTTTAACATATTTACCAAGTCATCTGTGATTCTCATAGGGCAGACAACAGGAGTTCTTGAGCCGATACGTATGATTTCAACGTGAGGAATAGCTCTCAAACGTTGGATTATAGATTCCAACATCTTGTCGCTTACCATCAAAGCATCACCACCTGACAACAATACGTCTCTTACTTGCGGTGTTTTTGCGATGTATTCTATACATTTATCGATACGATCTTGTGTTGACTCACAATCGTTTTGTCCTGCGAAACGACGACGTGTGCAATGACGACAATACATTGAGCACATGTCGGTTATCAAGAACAAAACTCTATCCGGATAACGGTGTGTCAATCCCGGAGCAGGAGAGTCTTCATCTTCGTGCAATGGGTCTAACAAATCTGCTTCTGATTGGTACAATTCAGCTCCTGTAGGTATAGCTTGACGACGTACAGGATCGTTTGGATTGTTTACATCAATCAAAGATAAATAATAAGGAGTGATTGCCATACGCAAAGTCTTCAAAGCGTTAGCCACACCTTGTTCTTCTTCAGCAGTAAGAGTGATGTACTTCTTCAAATCATCCAAAGTCTCAACTCTGTTTTTAACCTGCCATTTCCAATCGTACCATTGTTCATCAGTAACGTTAGGAAACAACTCTTTTCTTCTGTTTACTTGCATATCTATATATGTGTTATTTTTTTTCGTTCTGCAAAGGTAGTATTTTTTTTTGAATTCACTGCTGTGAAACTTGATTTGAGTAATTTAATTCTTTGTTTTATTTGGAGTTTTCTTCGTTTCGCTCCGACTTATCTTTGAAAATATTTGGGTTTTCCTTCTTAAACTTCTCCTGATAGCGTTTTATATTCTTTTGGGTCATTACAGGAATGAGATAGGTTGTAAGAAACCTGAAAACAAGGTAAATAACTATCAGTATGATTATTACTTTTATCATATCATTCGCAAAGTATGAATAAATCCTCACGCGGATTGAGGAAGAGAATAGGTATGTTTTTGATTTGTTTCAACACCTTGACCTCGTCCAATCCGGTAAGCATATCGACAAATGTTTTATTCTTGGTTGTCTGACAAATAATCAGATTGCAGTTTTCCTTTTCCGCATATTCCAACGCCTGCAAGTCGAGTTTGGTTTTTGTATCCAACGAATGTTTTGTTTCAATATCTATACCGAATTTAGCAAACATTTTTCTTGCAAAGGCGATATTGAGATTCAATTGCTTTTGATAGTATTCGTCTTTGTAGCGACGATAATACAAAACAATGTCCGATTGTGCAAAACGACCGAGATACGATGCCCAAAGCGTTTTTTCTTTGCTTTCACTCAAATGATTAAGCGTCAAAACCACCTTTTCGTACTCTTGCGGGCGGGATTGAGCCGAACAAACCAAATATGCAGTGCGAGAAGATGCCAGATTTCGCAAAAGAGTCTGCGGATGATCGGCTTTTTTCTTGTCTTTACTCTCCGAATCGCAACAAACAACGGTCAAAACCGCATTAAGAAGTTCTCCGATTGCGTTCAAAACACTCTCGCTTTTTCCTTTCAGTGCAACGTATGAATGAAACACTTCTTCAGGTAGGCTTTCGTTGATTTCTTTAAGGCGTTTTTCAGCTTGCTCTGTTGTGATTTGGGTTAGTGAATCATCGGAAATATGCAAGAGAATCAAACCTTTGTCCAATATCTTGGCAAACTGCAAGGCATAATCCAAACAAGCCTGCGTTTTATCCAAATCGGGCAGATAGGCTACAACGAATTGATCTTTCTTTTTCTTGCTTTCCACTAATATCTGTATTTATTGCGTTGTTTTTTCCAAATATACAACAAAAGGACTCCTGCCAAAGCTCCACCCAAATGGGCAAAGTGAGCAACATCATCCGATGTTCCTAAAACGCCATAAAACAATTCCAATGCCATATAGCCGATTACGAACCATTTTGTTTTAATCGGAATAAGGAAATAAAAATAAACCGTTGTATTTGGAAACATCAATCCAAAGGCTGCAAGCAATCCAAAAACAATTCCCGAAGCTCCGATTGTGTTTATCGAATTAAGAAATTCGCCGACCGGTATTCTACCATCTCCGTTGTTGACATGTGTGTATATTCCGCTCAAAAGGTCGCTGTACATAAAGTAATAGGTTAACTCCTGCAAAAGAGCGGCACCCAATGCACTGACAAGACAATAGAGAATAAAGCGTTTGCTGCCCCAAATGTTCTCAAGCGTGTAGCCAAACATCCAAATGGCAAACATATTAAAAAACAAATGAGAAAAGCTTCCGTGAAAGAAACTATAGGTTATCCATTGCCAGATGTGGTGATCGGAAGCGGCAAAGAAGTGAAGCCCGAACCAATCGGTCAAATCGATGCCTCGAGAACGCAAAACAATGGTTGCAAGATAGCATATAGCGTTTATGATTAACAAATTCTTACATACCACAGGCATAATAGAGAACTGCGGCGGGGTATATTGATTTGTACTGTTGTCGTATCCGAAATTCATTTTTTAATTCTTTTTACAAATTCGATGATTCTTTCAAATTCTATCGTGTTACAAAATTACGTTTTTTTCTTTGTATGAACGCAAAAAACGATTCTTTATTTGACGAAAACGAAATCAAAATTCGTTTGAACAAAACTTGATTTTATTTTACTAAAACAAAGATTCATTACGCTTTGTTCCATCAACTTATAAATCAAACAGTTTTTCAATATCATCTATGCCTATTTTGACAAAAACCTTTTCACCCTCCGGAGTAATGGAACAATCAGGCAGAGAGAATAGTTTAGAAATCAATGTCTGCATATTGCTTGTGCTCAAAGTCTCTCTTTCCGATAGTTTTAATTTCCTTGAAATCAACAAAGCCCGTTTCTCTTTCTTTTCTTCCAGATTCTGCATTTCGTTTGAAATATCCGCAACCAATTCTTCGACAAACTCAAAACACTCATCCATCGTTTGATTGACAGGCTTTGAAAGCAAAACAAAACCTCCGTCATTCTTATCATATTCCATTTCAATGCCGTATTGCTTCAACCATGGTAGCAATTCAACCAACTGAAAACTGATATAAGGAGGATAAAAATGCTTTTGAGCAATGGCTATTCTTTGAGAAGAAAAGTCGTATGAGGATTCGGTCAAAATACTATTGTATATGACCGTTTGCGATGCTCTGCTTTGGTTCACTACAAGTACGGAATCTTTCAATTTTACAAGAATATACTTGTTTGCTATTTGCATAAGGTTATATTCTTTTTCAATTGGTCGCATCGGCTCTTCGACTTTTGGAAGTTCTTCTTCATTTTGCTCAACCTCTTTGAATAAAGATGTCTGAAAAACGGTTTGTTCTCTCACCAAATCAACTACAGGTTCGCTTGATGTTTCGAAAGGATTGAACAAAGGATTGAATTTGATTTGCGGAGCTTTGGGTAGCGGGGTTGAAGATGTGATTACGGGAAATTCTATCTCACGTTTGGAAAAATCCATCTCGTTTGCAACGGCGTATTGTCCCAAACTCTTTTTCACACTTGCGTGAAGAACGGAGTAAATCACTTTTTCGTCCAAAAATTTCACCTCTGTCTTTGTCGGATGTATGTTTACATCTATGTTTTTCGCATCAAGACTAAGCGTAATGAAGAAAGCAGGGTAGGTCTTTTCGGGAATCAGATTTGCAAAAGCTCTATCAACCGCATTGGCAAAGTAATTGTTCTTCATAAATCTTCCGTTTACAAAAAAGTATTGCCAAGATTTGTTTCTCTTTGCCGATTCGCTCGAACATACAAAGCCGTTTATTTGCACCAAATCTATGCTTTCGTTAATCGGAATCAACTTATCGTTCAAAGATTTGCCGAATAAATCGATTATTCTCTTTTTCATATTGCCCACAGCAAGGTTATGAACAGACTTTTCGTTGTTCACATAGCTGAAAGCAATGGAAGAATTTATCAGAGCAACTCTTACAAACTCGTCATTTATGTGATTGTTTTCTATTTGTTCGGATTTGAGAAAATTTCTTCTTGCAGGAGTGTTGTAGAATATGTTTTTGACAGAAATCGTTGTACCGATTCCGCAAGCAGTTTCGCAAACCTCTTTAACAATTCCCCCTTCAATTACCACCCTTGTCCCGATTTCATCCTCTTCTCTGCGGGTTTTCAGTTCTACTTGTGCAATTGCCGCAATCGAAGCCAAAGCCTCACCTCTGAAACCCATGGTTGAAAGTTGCAAAAGGTCATCTGCTGTTCGTATCTTGCTGGTAGCATGAGGAAGAAAACACTTTTGAGCATCTTCTCTGTTCATTCCGCAACCATTATCACAGACTTGAATCAGCGTTCTGCCTGCATCCTTGACAACCAATTGCACTCTTGTCGCACCGGCATCAATAGAATTTTCCATCAATTCCTTAACCACCGAAGAGGGTCTGTTAACCACTTCTCCGGCTGCAATTTGATTGGCTACGATTTCGTCAAGTATTTCTATTGCCATTGCTCTACTATATACAAAAGGAAGTATAGCAAACCTACAATCAAGACCGCAATCAGCATTATTCTCAATGCTGATGCAGGCTTTCCTATTTTCTTGTCTTTTTGAGCCTTCATGGCAGAACGAAAGTCGATTCTGCGTTTGTAGGCTTCACCTTCATTGTCGCCGTATTTGGCTTTCAAACGTTCCAATTCCTCTTTGTCCGGATCGTAAAAGCGAGGCTTATATTGGAATTGTCGAGGCTTTCTTGTCTCAAATAAACTCATTTCGTTATAGTTAAAATATATGTTTGCGAATCTTGAAAACAATTTTCCAAATCTTTGTTTCGTTCGAGCGGTTCTTGATTTTATTTTTTTGAAATCAAAGAACACAAAATCCGCAGGGTGCAAAGATAGCTTTTTTTTTGATTCACTCGCTTTTTTTCTTGAAAACATCTTTGTAATTCCTTATCTTTTTCGTACTTTTGCAAACGAATTTGTTTTGTATGCTTTTTTGAAGAGCGGGTAAAGCAAATCTATCGATTTCGAGTAAATAATCAAAGTACACATAACAAAATATGGAAAAGAGCAAATTAGGCTTAGATTTTAAGAAAGTGGCACACGCTAAAGAGCTTGCAAAGGTTATCTCTGACCAAGTGCAAGAGTTTGTCAACGGATACTCAACCGTGGCTTGCGAAAGAACGTTGTGTCGATTGATGGGCGTAGATGGCGTTGATGAAAGCGGCGTTCCATTGCCAAATGTTTTGGTTGACTACCTAAAAGACAAAGGTATGCTTTCTAATGGTGTGTTACCGGTATTGGGAAATGCTGTTATATACACAGGAAAGACTCCTAACGAAATTGCAGAAGCAGTTGGTAGAAATGAATTAGACCTTGCTGCTATTCCTCAAGGCGATATGGAAAAAGCAAAAGAAGCTTTGCAACCATTCATCGACCAATCAATGGAGAGAATAAAAGCAAACAGAAAAAGAAGAGAAAACTACATAGAAACAATAGGTGAAGGTCAAAAACCATACCTTTATATAATAGTTGCAACAGGTAACATCTATGAAGACGTTATCCAAGCTCAAGCCGGTGCAAGACAAGGTGCAGATATTATTGCGGTAATTCGTACAACCGGTCAATCACTTTTGGACTATGTTCCTTATGGAGCAACAACCGAAGGCTTTGGTGGTACATTTGCAACACAAGAAAACTTCCGTATAATGCGTAAAGCATTGGACGAAGTGGGAGAAGAGGTAGGACGTTACATCAGATTGTGTAACTACTGCTCAGGTTTGTGTATGCCGGAAATAGCTGTAATGGGAGCTTTGGAAGGTTTGGACGTTATGTTGAACGATGCATTATACGGAATCCTTTTCCGCGACATCAATATGCAAAGAACACTTATCGATCAATACTTCTCAAGAGTCATAAACGGCTTTGCGGGAGTTATAATCAACACAGGTGAGGATAATTATCTTACAACTGCTGATGCCTTTGAACAAGCTCACACCGTTTTAGCTTCAGATCTTATCAACGAACAATTGGCTTTTGCAGCCGGATTGCCGGAAGAACAAATGGGATTGGGACATGCTTTCGAGATGACGCCTGATTTGGAAAACGGATTCTTGTATGAGTTGGCACAAGCTCAAATGATAAGAGAGATATTCCCTAAAGCACCGTTGAAATATATGCCTCCAACAAAATTTATGACAGGAAACATCTTCCGCGGTCATATTCAAGACGCATTATTCAACGAAATAGCTATTTGGACTGGTCAAGGATTGCAACTATTGGGTATGATGACCGAAGCAATCCACACACCGTTTATGTCAGATCGTTATTTGTCGATAGAGAATGCTCAATACATTTTCCGTAACATGAAGAACATAGGCGATGACTTAGAGTTCAAGAAAGACGGAATCATGCAAACAAGAGCTAAAAAGGTATTGGACGATGCTATTGAATTGTTAGAAAAGATGACAGAAGAAGGATTGTTCAAAGCTTTGGAAAAAGGAATATTTGCAGACATCAAACGACCATTTGATGGAGGAAAAGGATTGGCCGGAGTCTTCGAAAAAGGCGAACACTACTACAATCCATTTATTGATTTAATGAAAGGAAAAGGAGGACAACAATAATGAGCGGCGGATTATATTCAATGGAGGCCAAGAATTTCGATACGGAATTAGACCTTACAAAAGTTAAACCATACGGAGATACAATGAATGACGGGAAGACTCAATTGAGTTTCACACTTCCTGTACCTTGTGGAGACGAAGCAATAGAGGCTGCAAAGCAACTTATGAAGAAAATGGGCTTTGAAAATCCTCAGGTTGTATATTATAAAGAACTTACAGAAGGATTTACATTCTTCAATTGCTATGGAAGTACCGTTCATACAGTAGATTATTCTACAATACACGTTCCAAAAGTTGAATCGAACGTTATGGATATGCACGAAACAGATGAGTTCATCAAAGAGAAAATCGGAAGAAAACTTGTTATCGTAGGAGCTTCCACCGGTACAGATGCTCACACTGTGGGAATAGATGCTATCATGAATATGAAAGGTTACGCAGGCCACTACGGATTGGAGCGTTATGAGATGATAGAAGCTCTAAACATGGGTGCACAAGTAACAAACGAAGACTTCATTGCAAAAGCTATCGAATTGAAAGCCGATGCACTTTTGGTATCTCAAACAGTTACTCAAAAAGATGTACACATTCAAAACCTTACCGAATTGGTTGAGATGTTGGAAGCAGAGGGTTTGAGAGACAAAGTCATCTTGTGTTGCGGTGGAGCAAGAATTTCACACGAGCTTGCAAAAGAACTTGGTTACGATGCAGGATTCGGAATGAACACATACGCAGACAACGTTGCTTCTTACATAGCAGAAGAAGTTGCTCGCAGAATGGGAAAATAATAAAACAAAGAAATAATGGAAAAGAATCAAATAAGAGAAGTCATAGCAAAGCGTGCAGCTTTGGAGCTTCAAGATGGATTCGTAGTAAATCTTGGTATAGGAATACCAACCCTTATTCCTAACTATTTGAAACCGGGAGTAAATGTCTTGTTGCAAAGCGAGAACGGATTGATTGGTATGGATTCAGACGCCAAACCGGGAGAAGAAAATCCGGAATTAATCAATGCAGGAGGTGGACACATAACAATGATAGACGGAGCCGCAACCTTTGACTCTGCAACCTCATTTGCACTAATCAGAGGCGGACACGTAGATGCGTCAATCCTTGGAGCAATGCAGGTAGATGAGAACGGAGACCTTGCAAATTGGATGATACCGGGCAAAAAGATACCGGGAATGGGTGGAGCAATGGATTTGTTGGTAGGAGCCAAGAAAGTAATCCTTGCAATGGAACACACAGCAAAAGGAAACCCTAAAATCCTTAAGAAATGTACGCTTCCATTAACAGCAAAAGGTCAAGTCAATATGATTATCACCGAAATGGGAGTAATGGAAATCACACCAAAGGGAATCGTTTTGAAAGAAATACACCCTGAATTCACAGTTGAAGATGTTCAAGCAGCAACAGAAGCAGAACTTATCATAGCAGAAGACTTGAAACCTATGCAACAATAATCCGAAACATAATAATTGGATTTTTATATTTTGCGGTAGTTTGAGAAAATCAAACTACCGTTTTTTGTTTTTTTTAATGCGTTTAATGCGTAATAGAAGTATTCTTAATGGATCTTCCTGTACTCGGAATAATTCTTTGATTTAAGCGAATAAAATCAAGAATTAGGGAATCAAAACAAAGAAACAAAATTACAAAACAAAGACTTGTTATCTGGGAATAATCAGTAGTAAATCAAAATTAAAGAGCTGATGGAACAAATATAAAAGAAAAAGGAGTGATTCTTAGTAAGAACCACTCCAAAAACAAACATGAAAAATTCAATTTATTCCTCGTGCGGAAAGTGAGGGATTCGAACCCCCGGACCCGT
>DEPP01000040.1:13826-14427 GCA_002358835.1 Bacteroidales bacterium UBA3389 | reverse complement strand
TGGTTTTGTGCAAAATAGCCTATTGAAACAGCATGTCCCAAACGACACACCCCTCCACTTGATTCTGTTTCTCCTACAATTATTTTTGAAAGAGTCGATTTTCCTTCTCCATTCTTTCCGACAAATGCAACTTTCTCACCTTTCTCTATAAGAATATTGACTTCTTTCAGCACTATCTTTTCACCGTAATTTTTATTCAATAGCTCTGTTTCCAAAACTACCTTGCCCGAATGCGGTGCTGGTGGAAATCGAAAATGAATCGATGATGTGTCTATGTCGTCTATTTCGATTTTATCCATCTTTTCGAGTAGCTTTATACGCGATTGAACCTGCTTACTCTTTGTGGCTTTATATCGAAAACGCTCTATGAATTTTTCTGTTTGTGCGATTTGTTTTTGCTGATTATTGAGTCGGGATTGCTGTTGCTCCATTCGTTCGGCATGAAGCTTGACATATTCGGAGTAATTAGTCTTGTAGTCGTATATCTTGCCTGCTGTGATTTCTATTGTACGAGTTGTTATGTTATCAAGAAAAGTTCTGTCGTGTGAGACCAAAATAACAGCACCATAATATGAGCGAAGGAAATTTTCCAACCATTGAA
>DEPP01000040.1:5803-13799 GCA_002358835.1 Bacteroidales bacterium UBA3389 | reverse complement strand
TGTATAGACTCAATATCAAGGTGATTTGTCGGCTCATCAAGCAATAATACTTCCGGCTTTTGAAGAAGTAATTTTGCCAATTCCACTCTCATTTGCCAACCACTGCTGAATTCTGTCATCTTTCTCGAAAAATCGGAATGCAGAAAGCCTAATCCAAGCAATATTTTTTCTGTTTCAACTTGTCTGTTATTAGACCCCATCATAACGATTCTCTCACTCAATTCGCTATGAGTTTGAAGCAGATTTTCATACTCTTTTGATTCGTAATCGGTGCTTTCTGCTATTTTAATAGATAGTTGTTCCAATGTTTCTTCCATCCGATTCAACACATCAAAAGCTGTCAACGCCTCTTCCAAAACACTGATTTGGGATGATGGAACCATTTCTTGAGGAAGATAACCTATTGTTTGTCCGGCACTGATTACCACACTGCCACTTTCGTATTCTTGTTTGCCGGCCATAACTTTCATAAGCGTGGATTTTCCCGCCCCGTTCTTACCGACCAAACCAATACGATCTCTGTTTCCTACTACGAAACTGATATCTCTAAACAAATATCCTCCCGGAAAATGTACAGAAAGTCCGTTTATTGTTATCATACAAAAGTATTTATCAAAAAAAAGCAAGGGATTATTTCAAAATCCCCTGCTCTATTATATTTATCGCAATATTTATCGTTTGAACTATCCTGCCAAAGTGAATGAGATAGGTAAGTTAAATTGCATTCTAACAGCCTTACCTCTTTGTTTTGCAGGTTTCCATTTAGGCATTGATTTAACAACTCTTATAGCCTCTTCTCCACAACCTGATCCGATATCTCTTAATACCTTAACATCTGTCAATGAACCATCTTTTTCAACAACGAATGTTACGAACACTTTTCCTTGAGTACCGGTTTCTCTAGCTTGTTGAGGATAAACCAAGTTGCTTCCAATGTATTTGTACATCTCAGGCATACCTCCAGGGAATGAAGCAGACTCTTCCACAACTGTAAAGATGATTTCTTCTTCCTCTTCAGCTTCTTCCTCTTCTATTTCCACTTTCGGAACGAAAACATCTGCATTTCCTGTGTTCTCAAACGTTTCTATACTGAACTCATTCTGCAATTCTTGGTCATCATCCACGATTTCGAACTCAGTTGTCTCTGCTTGTTGAGGTTCTTCCGGTGGTGGTGGTGGTTCTTCTTGACGAGTCTGAATAATCATTTCTTCAACCTCTTGAACCACAGTTGTCAGTTGTACATCCTCCGCTTCTTTGTCATAAGTCTTCCATTCGAAAGCCAATATGACAATTGATAAAGCAATAACAAGCCCTAATAGAGTGTACATCGTTTTGGTCTTCTCTAAATTCGCTTTGTCTGATTTCTTTGCTTCCATATCAATTTGTTTTTACTCTTTTTATAACAACACAATCAATGTTTTGAAAGTGCTAAATTACTACTTTTTTCCGTTACAGCAAAACTTTGTTTTATTTTTTTCTTTTCAAATTCTGTTTATTTAATTCCAAAAGACTGTTTTACAAAAACATAGATAGCTGTTCATTTGTTCAAAACTTATTATTTCAAGTTCTAATAATTAAAGCTACTACCGCCTAAAAACTCCCTCATAATCGAAGTTGGAGGTATATAATCTGTAGTTATTGACTTGAAATTCGCCAAAAAATTTTGCAATCTTCTTGCCTCGGAATATGCAGGCGAGTTTTGAGGAACTTCTGACAAAAGTTTCTCTGCCAAAGGTTTCAAAACACCAATCTCATACAACAAAGAAGAATTGAAAATACTATCTGCATTCTCTTGGTATGGGAAGATATGCTTTTCTTCTCCGCTTCTTACACTATCCCAACGCATTATGGTATCTTGTGCCGAGTATCCGCGATAATTGTTATCTCGAACTATTCGTCTTAAAAGGCGATTATCACTACTGCTGATAAGATTGTGTCTATCTAAAGCAAGTTGCGTCATTGCCGAAACAAAGACATGATATTTGTTATTCTGCGGAATTTCACTTGTTAGTTTAGGATTAAGAGCATGTATTCCCTCTATGATAAGGATTGATTTATCATCCATTTTGATTTTTTGGCCACTGACAACTCTTTTTCCTGTAATAAAATCAAAACGAGGCAGTTCTACTTCTTTTCCATCTAAGAGTTCTTTCATCTGAAGATTGAAATAATCCAAGTCTAGGGCTTCTAAACACTCAAAATCATAGTCCCCATTCTCGTCTTTCGGAGTTAGTTCTCTGTTAACAAAATAATCATCCAACGAAATTTGCAAAGGTCTGAAACCAAGCACAGAAAGCTGAGTTGCAATACGGCGACACGATGTCGTTTTTCCAGAAGATGATGGACCGGCTAAAAGAACCATTTTCACATTATCTTTTCTTTTGAAAATTTCATCTGCGATTTCAGCATATTTTTTCTCATGCAAAGCCTCCGAAATTTGAATCAGTTCAGTTTGTTTCTTATATTCCACAACCTTATTCAAAATACTGACATAAGGAGTTCCTAAAATACGAACCCAATTCTTATGTTCTTTGAATATGGAGAATATCTTTCTATCTTTGGAATTTGAATCAGGCGTTTTGTTGGTGTCTTGCTTTGATGGCATTTGAAGAATAAATCCGGTATCAAAGGCATATAAATCAAATACTTTCAAATATGAGGTTGATGGTACCAACTCAAAAAAGAAAGAATTCAAGGTTTCTCCCAACAAATCAAGGTTTGCATACAATCTATTACTGTTTCGTATCAACTCTGCCTTTTCCGACATTCCTAACTTTTCAAACAAGTCAGATGCTTCTTCCACTGGAACTATACGTCTTCCAAAAGGAATATTTTCTTCTACCATTTGCAACATCCGAGACTTTATCTCAGAGACTACATTTTCAATACCACTTTGCAAATCAGGGATTTCACAATAATAACCATCAGACATAGAATGCTGTATAAACAATTCCTTATTCGGATACAAATCCTTGACTGCCTTATACAACATAAACATCAAAGAAAACGCATAAATACGCCTTCCGGAAGTGGAATGTATATCAAGGAATTCCACTGTTTTGGGTGAATATATTCGATAATTCAAATTCTGAACTTTATTATTCACACAAGCTCCAAGAATAGAATCTGTATTTTTCAAACCTGCAAATTTTGCAACACTCAACAAATCCATTCCCGAAGGAATCAAGATTTTGGAATCGGTGTTACGGCAATATACTTCAAACATTTCTTCCATACTAAACAACATTTACTCCTATTATATCGGAAATTTTTGTTTTTTTATTGTGATAATACCTTGTATCTTTCAACTTTTCTTTTGGCAACTCACCAATCAAATCCCTTATAACAACGCTTGCGGCAAAGCAACCAAAGATTGCAGGCATATAAGAGATAGTTCCTACATTTGTTCTTTTATTTTCGCTTCTTTCCTCTTTAACCGAATCCTTTGGAACCTCCTCTGAAGAAAACACAACATTGATTCCTTCATATATACCGAATTTATGCAAATGCTTTCTTATCATTCGAGCAAGAGGACAATTGTATGACTGCGATATATCCGCAACCTGAACCAAGGAAGGATTTAATTTTCCCCCGCTTCCCATAGAACTAACAACCGGTATGGAGAGTTTGACGCAGTGTGCGATGAGATAGAGTTTTGGAGACAAGGTATCGATTGCATCAATCACATAATCGTACTTTGTTTCTTTCAAAACCTCAAGCATTCTTTCATCTTTGAGATACTCGCTCAAGCAAACGAGTTCCACATCTTTGTTTATATCTTTCAATCTTTCAGCAAGGACTTCTGTTTTAAGCTTTCCCTCAGTGGAATCCAAAGCCAGAAGCTGTCTGTTTTTGTTGGAACGAGATACTTTATCGGAATCGATTAGTGTTAATTTACCTACACCTGCTCGACATAACATTTCAGCGGCATAAGCCCCAACTCCTCCTAAGCCGACAACAAGCACATGTGATGCTTTCAAGCATTCCAATTTCTCTGCTCCAATCATCAATTCGGTTCTTTCAAACATAGGCATGATAAAATCAAAAGTTATCAGTCTGTTTTCAAGTTTTATTTTTCTGATTTCAAGAAACAAAAAAAATCAAACAAAGAAACGCTTTACCGAAATAAAGACTTTCTTTGTTCGATTCCTAAATTAAACAATCAACCTGCTAATTAATATTCGTCTTCGTGAAAAAAGAAATCTTCCTTCGTAGGATAATCTGGCCAAATATCCTCTATGGTTTCATAAATATCGCCCTCATCTTCAATTTCTGCAAGATTCTCTAAAACCTCTGCAGGAGCTCCACTTCTGATCGCATAGTCCATCAATTCCTCCTTCGTTGCAGGCCATGGTGCATCATCTAATTTTGATGCTAATTCTAACGTCCAATACATCGTCTTAGTTTTTTATGATTAACTTATTTACTTCCGTCTGATTACGATTTCATTCCCGACTCTTAATCAGCTTGCCAATATGTTTCCTTTCGATTCTTTTCCTTCAAAATATGGCGTGCTAGTACAAACAAGTAATCAGACAAACGGTTCAAAAACTTTAATATTCTTTCATCTACAGGAACGTCTTGATTCAATCGTACGCACAATCTCTCAGCTCTTCTACATACACATCTCGCAACGTGAATATGAGAACTCGTTCTGCTTCCGCCCGGAATCAAAAAGGCTTTCAGTGGAGTCAATTCTTGATTCATCGCATCGATTCTTCTTTCTAGGAACGCAACATCAGCATCTGTTACTTGTGGCATTTTATTCGCTATCTCCTCTGACTCACTTGACAAAATACTTTCTGCATTGAATAGAATCCTCTGAATCTTTACAACCTCATTTGTAAGCCTTTCGCTTTTGAAACAATCTCTTACCAACGCCAAATATGAAACCAATTCATCTATAGTGCCGTAGCACTCCACTCTTAAGTCATACTTAGGCACTCTTGTGCCACCTGCAAGACTTGTTGTACCCTTATCACCGGTTTTTGTGTATATCATGGTACACCAAATTTAGATTACAAGATTATACTCTCTCTACAGAAACTATTTCAGGAACCACATCTTTAACCGCAGCCTCAACCCCGTTTTTCAAAGTAGCCATTGCATGAGGGCAACTTCCGCAATGTCCTTGCAATTCAACGTAAACAACCTTATCATCAGTCATGTTAACAAACTGAACGTCTCCACCGTCTTCTTGCAAGTAATGACGAATAGATTCTATTACCTCTTTAACCTTTGTTTCTAAAATATCTCTTTCTTCTTGTGTCATATCCTTATTTTTTAATTGTTTTACTTGTTATTTTATCAGCCAATTCCATAAAGCATTCCGCTTCCGGAGATGAGAAATCCAAAGCTATAGGGTTTCCTGTGTCATTTGTTTCTGATATATCCATAGAAATAGGAATTTGAGCTATCAATTCCAAATCCAATTCCTTAGCCAAAGCCTCTCCACCGCCCTTTCCAAAGATGTAATACTTGTTATCAGGCAATTCTCTTGGCGTAAAATATGCCATATTTTCAACTAATCCGATAATCGGAACAGCCACTTGATCATTCTTGAACATATTTACGGCTCTTCTTACGTCAGCAACGGCAAGTTGTTGCGGAGTACAAACAAATATAGAGCCCGATACAGAGAATTGTTGCACCAATGTAAGTTGAATATCACCCGTTCCCGGAGGCATATCCAAAACCATAAAGTCCAGTTCTCCCCAATGAGTTTCTGTAAGCATTTGAGTAAGAGTGTTTGCAGCCATAGGACCACGCCACAACATAGGTTTATCCTTATCAACAAAGAATCCCACACTCATCATCTTTATACCATACTTCTCAAACGGCACCATAAGTTGCTTTCCTTCAACTTCAGTTACCATTATCTGCTCATTCTCTATATTAAATAAAGTAGGTACACTTGGACCATAAATATCAGCATCAGCCAATCCTACTCTATATCCTTTCTTAGCTAAAGACAAAGCAACATTTGCGGCAACGGTTGATTTACCAACGCCACCTTTACCGCTCGCAACAGCTATCACATGCTTGATTTTACTCATTGCAGCGTTGATCGCCTCTTGCTTTCTCTTCTTTTCTTCAAACATATTAGCCATACTTCCTACACTTATTTTCTAAAAAGTTTGCAAAGATACTAAATAATAATTGTAAAACGCAAATTTAAGACAAATGTTTTTAGCATTTTATTTATACTCTTAACAAACAAAGATTTACAAAACCAAATCAAAAAAGAAACGAGTCGCTCATTTAATCTGAACGACTCGTTTGCTATATTACAAAAACCGATTAGTGTTTTGGTTTGATATCCAATTTAACCGGAGCAATCATGTTTTCCGGTTTCAATATTGTATCCAAGTCTTCCTTAGACAAAATATCGTGTTCCAAAACCAAATCATAAACTCCCTTACCTGTAGCCATAGCTTCCTTAGCTATCTTGGTAGAGTTTTTGTATCCGATGATTGGGTTCAAAGCTGTAACTATACCGATAGAACCTTTAACTTGACGTTCGCAGTTTTCTGCATCTGCTTTTACACCGTCTATACAAAGAGTTCTCAAAGTATCGAAACCATTTGTCAATAGGTTAATTGATTCGAACAAGCAGTAAACCAATACCGGTTCCATAACGTTCAATTCCAATTGAGCGTTTTCTGCTGCCAACATAACAGCTGTATCGTTACCTATTACCTTGTAGCAAAGTTGGTTCATTACTTCTGGTATTACAGGATTTACCTTACCTGGCATGATAGAAGAACCTGGTTGCATTTCTGGCAAGAACAATTCGTGGATTCCACATCTTGGACCTGAACCCATCAAACGCAAGTCATTACATATCTTGATAGCCTTCAAAGCTATTCTCTTCAACTCTGAAGAATATCCAACCAATACAGAAGTATCAGAAGTTACCTCAACCAAGTCTTCAGCCAAAGTTACATTCCAACCGGTTATCTCTCTCAAAGCCTCAGTGCAAAGTTTGCTGTAACCAGGCTCAGAACAAATACCAGTTCCTATTGCTGTAGCACCCATGTTTATGCAAAGCAATTCTTCAGCAGCCTTGTTCAAGTTTTCGATTTCTCTTCTCAACAAGTTAGCGAAAGCTTTGAAAGTTTGTCCCAAAGTCATAGGAACGCCATCTTGCAATTGAGTTCTACCCATCTTTATTATTTGAGCGAATTCTTCAGCTTTTTTATCCAAAGATGCAACTATGTTTTCCATAGCCTCTACAAGCTTTCTGTTTTCCAAATACAAACCAAAGTGGAATGCAGTTGGGTAAGCATCGTTTGTAGATTGAGAAGCGTTCAAGTGGTCGTTAGGAGAACAGAATTCGTATTGTCCGTGTTCTTTTCCCATAATTTCCAAAGCACGATTTGCAAGTACTTCGTTAGCATTCATATTAACAGTTGTACCTGCACCACCTTGAATCATATCTGAAAGGAAAAATTCGTGGTGTTTTCCTTCGAACAACTCATCACAAGCTTGTACGATAGCCTTAAATTGTTCGTCAGTAAGCTTACCTTGTTTGTGGTTAGCGATTGCTGCACCTTTTTTAGTCAATGCCATACCCTTGATAAAGTTAGGGTAATCGTTCATCAACTTTCCTGAAATCTTGAAGTTTTCAAAACCTCTCACTGATTGAACTCCGTAAAGAGCTTCAGCAGGTATTTCTCTTGTGCCGATCAAGTCAGATTCTTGACGCATCTTTCCTGAATATTTTGTTGTGTCTTCCATTTTATAATATTTTTATGTTTAATACTTTATAATCTACCCTCGAAAAATAAAGTGCAAAAGTACGAAAAAACATTCTAATGCCAAGTTTTTTCTCGATAAGATTTTGTTTTGTTGTTTTTTTCTTTGTTTTTTGCCTTGATTATCTCGCTTTACAAGCATTGACTTGCTCGGTAAAAACAAGCAGATTTGAAACTGTTTTGCCAAATCTTTATTTCGACAAAATGAATCTTGATTTCAGTAAATTCTTTCTTTGTTT
>DEPP01000040.1:0-5679 GCA_002358835.1 Bacteroidales bacterium UBA3389 | reverse complement strand
TCCACGAATCTCACGTATCGACACGTATTTTTTTGGCTTGACAACGGACAACGGACAACGGATTTTATAAGCGAGAAAAGAAAAGATTCGTGTAAATACGCGTGATACGCGGAAACTTATTTGCGACCTTTGTGACCTTTGCGAGAGAAAAACCAACCTTTGCGAGAGATTATTTTGTCGGTTTATGAAAGTTTTATATCTTTGTTGCCGAATTTAGAAACGAACTTAAAAAAGGAGGAAACGGTAAACAGGAAGATTGTAATTTAGACTTAGTATTTTAATACGACATATTAAAGCGTTTTTGCTTATACTTGGATTCTTGAAATCTGGACAATTTCAAAATGAATCAATCGAATGTTAAGCGGAAAACGCTCACGAGTAATATCGTGGGCTTTTCTTGTTCGATTGATTAGGTAGTCCAGAACCTCAAGAACCAATAAGAAATAAAGTCCCACGTTTTTTTATGCCTTGAAGTCAAAGAAAGAAAATTAGTAATCCAAAAATATAAAAATCATGAAAAACATTTTAACAAAATTATGCTGCTTTACAATAGCAGTTATTTTAGGAGTAAATTGTGTAAATGCACAAACAGATTTTTCAATTCACGTAGGAGGTTCTTTTCCTTTCGGGAAATATGCTGATTATGCCCTTTCGCCAAATTCAACACCTGATGGAAATGATATTATTGCATGGAATATAAAAACAGATAAAGCAGGCGCTGCAATGGGATTTAATCTTGGAGCAAAATTACGTTTTAACATTCCTTCTATTAAAGGTTTGGGGATTATTGTAACAGCAGATCTTTTTATTAATCCTTCAAATAAAGAAATCAAAGACTCATTTGAAGATTTCATGATATTATTCTGTGCTCAAAATTCAGTAAATAATTATGATTTTAGCATACCTAAATATTTTAATATTCCAATTATGTTGGGATTAAACTATGAATACGCTCTTGGAAACAATGTAAAAATTTATGGAGAAGCAGGTGCAGGAGTTAATATCGGTATTATAAGTAATTTAGACATGAACTTCAAAGAACAAGATTTTGATTTTGTATCTAATACAGAGTATGAAAATCAGTATTCCTTTGCTTTTCAAGCCGGAGTTGGGCTTTTACTATCGAAAAAGTTGAGTTTAGGCATTCATTATTACAATTTAGGTTCACAAAAAGTTAAAGGAAATTTGAGATATAGAGCCACATGGAATGGCGGAGGCAACAGCGAGAGAGCAAATCTTATGGGGGATAGAATAAATCCTAATATGATTACATTAAGACTTGGTTGTCATTTTTAAATATAAACATAAAAAAACAATTCAGTATGAAAAAATTATCATTATTGTTAATTATCACATTAACACTTACAAGTTGTACATCTACAATAAACGTTACAAGTTTCGGACAGTACAATAGAAATATTGAAACTGTTAAATCAGATTTGGCAGGTAAAGGCTATACTTTATCCGGGCACAATCAAGAATCGTCAAGCAATACAGTAGTAACAGGAGTTTCTTATTCTACCTATACAGGTTATGGAACTGCAATGGATAATGACCATTACACTTACGATACTTACACATTTTCAAATGCAAATGGCGACTTTGCAGAAATCTCTCTTAAATATAGAGGAAGATACTCTTCTTATTCTGACATGAATTATATGCAAACGGTTGAATTATTAGGTTGCAAAACGTCTAAATCCTCTGATTATAATAAAATATGTGGATACGATTCTGCTGTAAAACCATATTTAAGTAATATGTATAAAGATGCAAATGTTGAAGTTTATGATGAAAATAAGACATACCTGCTAATACTATTATTAACCTGTGTTACTCCTTTACTATTATTACCTTTTATGTAATTTTGCACATATTTGATTTTATAACTCAAACCAAACCGAGCGTTCGAATTGCTTCTGCATTTGCGAATGCTTGTTTTGTTTTTGTGAAACTTGATTTCAGTAAATTCTTTCTTGATTTTAGAAAATTAAAACTTTGTTTCGTTGGACGCAAATCAAGTTTTGGTGTAACGGTTTTTTGAAGAAAAAGATGTTCTTTTGAAATTTTATCATTGCGAAAATGTATCTTTTTTCAATAATCTGCGTAAAGAATGATTGATAACAAAAAAAGAGAGACAGAAATGCTGATAAATATTTTCAAAAAGAACTATCCCTTGCAATTACTCTTGTTGGTGATTGTGCCTTTGGTGCTTTGGATTCCTGCTTTCGTTAATCCGCCCGAAGTTTTCCAAACTAAATTCGACATGCCTCTTTATGAGCTCGTTTACGAAACGACGTTTCAGTTTCAGAGAGTGGCAACTATTTGTTCCTTTGTCTTGGTTTTCTTGCAGGCATTGGCGTTTAACTATCTTATGACGAGCAATCATTTGTGTCAAAAGACAACTTTCTTTCCTGCATTCATATATATATTGCTCATGAGTTGCAATGTGCAGACTATGACTTTCAGTTCGATTCTCTTTTCAAACCTTTTCCTTATAATTGCTTTGCATTTCTTCTTCAAATGCTCTGATAAAAAAGAGGGTATCGATGAGATATTTCAATCAAGTTTTTGTTTGGCGGTTGCAAGTTTGTTTTACGTTCCTGCTATCTTCTTTATATTTTGGATGTGGGGCGGTTTGATTGTCTATAAGTTGTATAAGTGGCGCAGTTGGAGCATGAGCATTCTCGGATTGCTTACTCCGTTTTTGCTGTTGTGCGTCGTGTATTATTTACAAGATATTTCGATAGCTCAAGAGCTCTTCAAGAATGCAGAGAGTTGGGTAAAGATTGATTTCAACTTTCTTAATATTCCGGTGCAAGTTGTTTACACGGCTTTACTTGTGCTTTACCTTATACCGGCTTTGTTTCACACTATCAGCTCTCGTGCCAACAGAATCATAGAATATAGAAAGAAAAGTGGCGTATTGGTGACAATGTTCATTGTGTCTTTGATTCCGTTCTTTTTGAGCAAAACTCAAGAAAATATGTCTTTTCTTTTTGCTATTCCTTTCAGTTTCTTTTTGTGCAATCTCTTTATGAATCACAACAAAGAAAAGCATGCGGATAGGTTTCTTTTGATTTTCGTATTGTGTTGTATAGCAAAAGTATATATAAATTTATAAATGGCGTAGTGTATCGTTGATTTGAACCGTACAAATGGCTTGTAGGTCTATTGAAACGAGACTTTGCGACAGTGAAACAAGGATTAACTTTATCAAAACAGCAAAACAATTGTCTGTGTTTTGAATTTAGTTAATCCTTTTTTTGTACCTTTGCAGTGTAATAAATAAAAAAGTTGACGAAATGAAATTTGGAGTTGTTATTTTCCCGGGTTCAAATTGCGACCACGATATGGTGTATTTGTTGAAAGACATTATGAAACAAGAGGTCGTTGAACTATGGCATAAGGATACTGATTTGCAAGGTTGTGATATGATTATACTTCCCGGAGGTTTCTCTTACGGAGACTATCTTCGCTCCGGAGCAATTGCAAGTCTCTCTCCGATAATGGAAAGCGTTAAGAAATTTGCTGCAGAGGGCGGTTACGTTTTGGGAGTCTGCAATGGATTTCAAATATTGTGCGAATCCGGTTTGTTGGAAGGGGCTTTGCTTGCGAACGATAACCAAAAGTTTGTATGCAAAAACCAATATATCGCAACTCAAACAAATTCTACGGTCTTCACTCAAAAAGCTATTGTTGGCAAGGCTTTGAATATTCCTATTGCTCACGGAGAGGGTCGTTTCTTTGCTGATGAGGAAACTATCAAACGTTTGAACGATAACGAGCAGATTCTTTTCCGTTACTGCGATGCAAGTGGTAAGATTTCAAAGGAAAGCAACCCTAACGGCAGTATTGAAAACATTGCCGGCATTACAAATAAGACCAAGAACGTATTTGGAATGATGCCTCACCCTGAGAGATGTTCTGATGAGGAATTGGGAAATACAGACGGTAGAATTTTGTTTGAAAGCCTTATAGAGAACATTCAAAAGGCGTAATTTTGCTTCAGAAATTTTTCAAAGAAGAAAATATAATTGAGTGTGGCTGCGACGAAGCAGGAAGAGGCTGTTTGGCCGGTCCTGTCGTTGCAGCCGCAGTCGTATTACCAAGAGACTTCGATTGCAAGGAACTGAATGACTCTAAGCAATTGAGCGATAGTAAACGCAGATTGCTTCGTCCTATCATTGAAGAGAAGGCTCTCGCTTGGGCTGTGGCGTTTGTGGATAATGAAACGATTGATAGAATCAACATTCTCAACGCTTCTTTTCTTGCTATGAGCAATGCGGTGCGGAAACTTAACGTAAAACCTGATTTGTTGTTGATTGACGGCAATAGGTTCAAGAGTGATTTGGATATTCCTTTCGAATGTATCGTCAAAGGCGATGGAAAGTTTCAGAGTATTGCGGCTGCGTCTATTCTTGCAAAGACTTACAGAGATGATTTTATGATTGAGGCTCATCTTTCCCACCCTCAGTACTATTGGAACAAGAATATGGGGTACCCAACCAAGCAACACCGTGAAGCAATTAAAGTCTGCGGAATGACTTCTCTCCATAGAAAGTCGTTCAATCAATTAGGCCAACTTTCTTTGTTCGAATAAAACTAAACTTTTTTTGATTTCAATAAATCAGATCTTGAGAAGAGAAAATTCTTTCTTGATTTTAGCAAAACGAATCTTGAAAAGAGAATAATAAATCAAAGATTCATTGAATTAAATATTTACACATAATTCATAAAAACAAAAAACTGCGAGACGCTTTCACTTCTCGCAGTTTTTTAATTAAAATCCAAAATACTATTTCTTTTCTTTGAATTTATCGATCTGAGTTTTCAAGGCATCTATCGCCAACATAACAGCCTCTTCGAAGCTGTCAGCTTGTTTGCTCACAAATAGATCGTTTCCTCTTACCACAATCCTGATTTCTGCTATCTTATTGTTATTAGTTTCCGGCTTTTCAACCTTCAGATTCACCTCTGCCTGCAAAGCATCCGGCAATAATCTTTCAACCTTTCCTACTTTCTCTTCGACAAATACTTTTAATTTTTCGTCAGGAGAAAACTTCACTGCATTAAGTAAAACTTTCATAATTTACCTCCTTTATTTAAGTTAGTTATAATAAGATAACAAACTGCAATTACCTATTGCTATTTGCTTTTTTCCTTCTTAGATTTATTTGAATCTTTCTCTTCTGCTCGCGGATGTGCTTGTTTGTAAGCTTCTTTAAGCTCTTCTATCGTTGTATGTGTGTAAACTTGAGTTGAAGCAATGGAAGAATGTCCCATAATCTCCTTTACAGAGTTCAAATCTGCACCTTCAGACAATACACTCGTTGCAAAAGTATGGCGTAATACGTGAGGAGAATGCTTTAATGTAGATGTGATTGATTCCATTTCCTTACATACCATAGAGTATAGCTGTTTTTTCGACATCGGTTCAAACTTTGTATTTATAAGAAGCCTTTTCGTCGTGCTATTCAACTTATGCTTTTCTTCAAGATAACTTTTTATTCTTTCCAATAGTGCAGGGCTTACAGGGATTATTCGTTCCTTTCTACCTTTTCCTTGAATACGTATTTCTTTTAGCTCATAATCTATGTCATCTTCCTCAACCATTAATAGTTCTGACTGACGTACCCCTGTGGCATAAAGAAGTTCTAAAATTAATGAGTTTCTTAT
>DEPP01000094.1 GCA_002358835.1 Bacteroidales bacterium UBA3389 | reverse complement strand
ATATCGATATGCTCTTTGATAAAATTAGCCAAAGTGCCGGGGATGGCTGCTTGTTTGGAGCCTTCAATGAAATAGTCGGTAAGCAATTCCTTTAACTTGCCGAATTCTTCGATGATGGGCGGTACAAGTAGGATACCGGCTAGGGTGAATAGTCCGGTTAAAACCAACATGGTTACAATGATGGATACAACCCGATTCTTCATCCGGAGTTTGTATTGAAAAAAGGTGACCAAAGGATATGTCATGTAAGCGATAACCCATGCGATGAAGAATGGAAGTAAAACGCTGCTCAAATAATTAACCAGATATAATATACCTATTATAATTAATAAGGTTATAACGCCTCTGATAAAACTGTCGAATGTAATCTTCTTTTCTAACATAAGTCTTCTTTGCTCGGTTAAATGCAAAAATATATCTTGGAGAACAAGATACGTTGTGAATTGTTGATAAAATTAGTGATAAAAACTTGAATTCCGAAATTATTTGCCTCCTTCTGTTAAATAATTCACATAAACGGGCTACTTGTTTTAAAATCTTTATAAATTTGTCGAATAAGTAAAGAGTGTATAGCCAGTTATGGGAAAATTGTATGTAGTTCCTACCCCTGTAGGAAATTTGGAAGATATGACCTTTCGTGCCATTCGGGTACTGAAGGAGGCTGATTTGATATTGGCGGAAGATACGCGTACTTCGGGCATTTTGCTGAAGCATTTTGAGATAAAGAATGCGATGACCTCTCATCATAAGTTCAACGAACACAAAACGGTTGAAGGTATTGTCAATCGGTTGAAAGCGGGAGAGACTATTGCACTTATTTCGGATGCGGGTACTCCGGCTATCTCCGACCCAGGTTTTTTGGTTGTGCGAGAGTGTGTACGTAACGGTATAGAGGTTCAGTGTTTGCCAGGTGCAACGGCCTTTGTCCCTGCATTGGTAGCTTCGGGATTACCGAACGACCGCTTTTGTTTTGAAGGATTTTTGCCTCAAAAGAAAGGAAGAATGACTCGCTTGGTTTCTTTGCAGGAAGAAACCAGAACGATAATTTTTTATGAATCACCTTATCGGTTGGTAAAGACTTTGACGCAGTTCTCTGAATATTTTGGGGCAGAAAGACAGGTATCTGTTTGTCGAGAGATCTCTAAGATTCATGAGGAGAGCGTTCGTGGCTCGCTTTCGGAAGTGATAGCTCATTTTACGGCCAATGAGCCTCGTGGCGAAATTGTTATTGTGTTAAGTGGAAAAGAAGACTAACTAAATAAAACAAACGTATGAAAAAACTATTATTCTTATCGGTATGTGTGGCCTTGTTGGCCTCTTGTGGAAATGCTGGAAAAAATGAAGCCTTGAAAGCTGAAAATGATTCTCTTACAGCAACTTTGGCAAGCCGTGATGCAGAATTGGAAGAAATCATGGCCATATTCAATGATGTGCAAGAAGGATTCCGCTTGATTAATGAAGCGGAGAATCGAGTGGATTTGCAAAGTGGTTCATTGGAAGGTGCAACTCCTGCTCAGAAAATTAAGGAGGATATCCGTTTCATTAGTGAGAAATTGCAATCTAATCGTGAGCAGATTGCCAAATTGGAAGAGCAATTAAAGAATAGTAAGCATAATTCTGCCCAGTTCAAGAAAGCAATCGCAAACTTGAATGCCGAATTGCAAGCTAAAGCCGAACAGATTGCAACCTTGCAGACCGAATTGGCTTCGAAGAATATCCGAATAGCCGAACTTGATGATGCGGTAGCTGGCTTGACTCAAAATGTTGCCGACTTGATAGCAGAAAACAAAGTGAAATCGGCAACTGTAGCTAGTCAAGATAAAGCGTTGAATACCGCTTGGTTTGTGTTCGGAACAAAGTCGGAATTGAAAGAGCAGAAAATCATCGAATCCAAGTTCTTGCAGAAGACTAAAGTACTTTCGGATGCGGAATTCAATAAGGACTACTTTACACAGATTGATATCCGTACGGATAAAGAAATCAAGTTGTACTCTAAAAATGCCGAATTGTTGACTACACATCCAGCAGGATCGTATGAATTGGCTAAAGACGCCAAGGAACAACTTGTGTTGAAGATTACTAATCCAGCTCAGTTCTGGAGTGTATCCCGCTATTTGGTAATTCTTGTGAAATAAAAGGACTTAGACACGAATATAAAACCTCAAGGCGTTTTAAGTAAAACGCCTTGAGGTTTTATGATAAACGCCTTGGCGTTTGCAAGAAGGCCTTGAAAGGCTCTTTTCAGAAAAAAGGGGACATAGCAACAGATTGCCCTCTTTTTTTGTTATATTTGTCGCAAATTAGATTTTTATACATGAAAGAATTTGTAATATCGGAAGCGAAAGTTGAAACAGCTATTTTGGTCGGTTTGATAACTCAAACTCAAGATGAACGTAAAACAACCGAATATTTGGATGAATTAGAGTTTTTGGCTCAGACAGCTGGTGCTGAGGTTGTTAGACGCTTTACGCAGAAATTGCCTTCACCACATTCTGTTACGTATGTGGGTAAGGGTAAGCTTGAGGAAATTAGAGATTATATACGTGCTGAAGAGGAGGAAGAACGTGAAATCGGTATGGTGATTTTTGATGATGAACTTTCTGCTAAGCAATTGCGTAATA
>DEPP01000053.1 GCA_002358835.1 Bacteroidales bacterium UBA3389 | reverse complement strand
TCCACAAGCACGATACCGTTCTTAACAACTATACCGACAAGCATCACTCCTCCGATAAGGCTCATAAGATTTAACGAAATGCCTGTCATGAACAATGAAAGGATAAGTCCGACAAACGCAAACGGAATCGAGAACATTATAATGAAAGGATAACGCAACGATTCGAACTGTGCCGCCATCACAATATAGACAAGCATCAATATCAACACCAACAAAACTCCCATATCTGAGAAAGATTCTTGTTGATCTTCAATCGAACCACCTATCTTCGTACCTATTTCGGTCGGAATGTCAAGTTTGTCAAGTTCGGCTTGAATATTTTCTGCCGCAACGTCAAGAGTTGTTCCGTAAAGAGTTGCAGTTACTTTGATGACACGCTCTCTGTCTTGACGCTTTATTGAAGGCGGTGCTTCTCTTTCAACAACCTGTGCAACTTCTGAAAGTCTTACTGCTTTGCCTTGATTGTTGTAGATAAGGATGTTTTCAATGTCTTCGATAGATTTACGATGTTCGATATTGTTTCTTACCTTTATACTATACTCTTCTCCATCTTCTCTGAACACTGAGGCTGTCATACCATTCATTCTGTTACGAACGTATGTCGAAGCTGTGGCTACATTCAATCCGTTCAAGGCTAATTTCTCTCTATCGAAGTCTATTTGGAACTGAGGTCGGTAATCTTCTCTATCAACAATAACATCCTTCAAGCCTTCCATCTTTTCCATCTTTTCTTTCAAAGTATAGGCAAGACCTTCCGTCGTTTTGAAGTCATAACCGAATATTTCTACATTGATTGTACTTCCTGAGGTCATTCCGCCTCCGCCTCCTGCTGAAACAGAATACTTTTTCACTTCGGTATATGTAGCGATTTCTTGTCTCAATTCATCTGCTATTTGGAACATATCTTTCTTTCTGTCTTCCAAATCTTTCAGTCTGACACGGAAACTCATATAGTTACTTCCCGAAGCATTCATCATCGCAAAGGAGTTGTCGTCATCATCTCCCGGAACACCGACCGTATAGGTAAAGGTCTTGACTTCTGGAAAATCTTTCTTTATTTTATTCTCCAATCTCTTTGCAATCTCTTTCGTTCTTTCAACATTCGCTCCGGCAGGAAGTTCTAAGTTACCGGTGATTTGACCATTGTCCGATGCAGGTATAAATTCGCTTCCGAGCGTTGAGGCAAGCAATAACGAGCCTACAAACATTGCAACAGCAATACATATTGTTACAACCTTATGTTTTACAGACCAAGTCAAAAGTCTTTCATAGGCATCATCCAACTTATCCAAGCCTCGTTTGATAGGAAGATAAATCGTATTGAATACTTTATTGTGTTTTTTATCTTTTTCTCTCTTCAACAGTAATGAACACATCATCGGAGTCAAAGAAAGAGCCGATACGGTGGATACTATCATTATGATACAAATCATCCAACCTAATTGCTTGAACATAATACCTGCCATACCGCCCATCATAGTGAATGGGAAGAATACTGCTAACAATGTAAGGGTTGTTGCAATTACGGCAACACCTACCTCATTCGTTCCATAAATAGCCGCTTCTCTCGGTTTACTTCCTCGTTCTATATGTGTCGTTACGTTTTCCAGTACTACAATAGCATCATCGACCACCATACCAAGGGCAATGGATATGGATGAAAGCGAAATGATGTTTATTGTATTGCCCGTTATGAATAGGTAAATAAAGGATGCTATCAATGCAACAGGTATCGTTACCATGATAATAATGGTTGCACGCCACTCTCCAAGGAAGAACAACACCACTATCACGACAAACAGACACGCCAACACGAATGTCTCAACCAAAGATGCAATCGAGTTTTCTATGTTGTCGGTTGTGTTCATCACCTCTTGAAGTTGAATGTCTTTTGGCAAATTCTTTTGGATTTTTGGCAACTCTGCACGGATTTTCTTCATCACATCGACAGAGTTTGCTCCGGTTTGTTTTTGCACAACTATGGTTGCTCCTTTTCTTCCATTGACAAAACTTTCTTGTGCCTTTTCTTGAACAGAGTCTCTTACCGTTGCGACATCCTTTAAGAAGATTGTCTTTCCGCCATAGTTTGCAACAACGATATTATTCAACTCTTGGCTTTCTTTCAATTCTCCTTCCATACGAAGGGAATAAGTTTGCGAACCAATATCTATGCTACCCCCGGGAGTACTTACGTTCTCATAAGCAACCATAGAGCCGATTTGCTCTACCGTAAGATTGTATGCTTCCAACTTTGTAGGATCACAGTTGATTACTATCTCTCTTTTTGGTGCTCCCGAAATAGAAACAGAACCTACTCCATTGATTCGATTAAGCGGATTGGCAACTCCATCATCCAAAATCTTATAAAGGGCCGCCGTACTTTCGTCTGCTGTTGCCGAAATAATGGTTATCGGCATCATATCAGTCGATAGCTTCAATATCATTGGGTTTGAACAACCGTCAGGCAAGAAACTTTTTATCATTTCTATCTTATCTCGCATGTCATTTACAGCATCGTCAAGATCGATTCCCCAATTGAATTCCACACTTACGATTGCAGTATTCTCCTTCGAAGTTGATGTCAGCTTTTTCAAATCACTGACCGTGCTTAACGCACTTTCCAATGGTTTGACTACGTTATTCTCAACATCTTCTGCACTTGCACCGGGATATGTCACCAAAACAATCGCCGTATTCATCTCTATCTCCGGCATTTGGTCGATAGAGAGCTTGCTTAACGAAAAGAGACCTAAAACAATTATCGCTATAAAAATCAGCGACGTTGTTATCGGCTTCTTTACCGATGATTCATACAATTTCATGTTTACCTTGCTTTAATGTCTTACTTTATTACTTTAACCTTTGAGCCGTCCAACAACTTAGTTTGTCCTGTTATGACAACATTCTCTCCATCGCTCACTCCGTTTATTACTTCAAATTTATCACCAAGACGTCTGCCAACCTCAACTTTTCGATACTCTACAACACCGTCTTTTTCTACATATACGAATCTGTCATTTGAACCTGATTGTTTAACAACCGCTTTATCAGACACAAGAATGGTATTAGCCTTTCCAAGATTCAATTCCACCCTTCCAAACATTCCCGGTTTTAGTTTGTTGTTTGCATTGTTTATCTTAATCTCGCATGTAAATGTTCTTGTAGCCGGATCGATTGTAGGATAGATTATAGATATTTTACCTGCGAATTCCTCATCCTCAAATATTTCTGTCTTTAGCTTAACCGCCATTCCTACTTTCACTTTTGTGTAAAAACTTTCCGAAACGTTAATTTTGATTTTCACAGGGTTGATTTTCATAACCTGCAATATTGGTTGAGTTGCAGCAACGTCGCCATTATCAAAATTTCTCATCGTTACAACGCCGTCGATTGGGGAAGTAAGATAAATATTCTCCTTTAGGTTATCCGCACTCTTTTTTGCAACATCATATTGCAGCTGAAGCTGATCTAATTGTTGCTTGCTGACACCGCCAGATGCGTAAAGAGCCTTCATTCTTTCCAATTCGGTTTTAAGGTTCTCCAATTGAGCCAAAGTAGTTATCAAGTTGGTACTTTCCATCTTTACAAGCTGTTGGCCTTTTCTTACTCTGTCTCCAACTTCTACCATAATACGTTCGATACGTGTTCCTCCTGCCGAAGTGATGTAGTTCTTCACCTCAGCATCAACTGTTGATGAGAATTCATATATTCTATCTATTTCTTCGCTTTTTGCAACTTCTATTTTTACATTGCTTATCTCTTCTTTGTTTGCTGTGGCCGTGTCCTGTTTTTTTGAACATCCTATCATCATCATTGGTGCCAATACAGCCAAGTAAATCATTCTTTTCATATATTCCTATCTTTGTTTTATATTCTTTTATACTATTATTTATTCCCTACCTAATACTTTTTCCAAATTTGTTTGTGCCGTCAAGAAATCATACAAGGATTGTTGGTAATTAAGATTTGCTTGGGTCATCGATAATTCGCTATCGTTCAATTCAAGTATTGTACCTGTACCTGTTTGATACCTTACCTTTGCAATTTCATATCCTCTTTCTGCTTGATTGATCGCATCTTTGTTTACCAACAATTGCTCTTGTGCAGCTTTCATACTGTTGATTGCTGATTGAATTTGCAATTCTATTCCATCGGAAGCGTATTGTTTTTGTAGCTCCAACTCCTGCAAACTAATCTTTAATTGTTTCGCTTTATTAACTACCGTTCTTCCATTAAAGATAGGTATGCTCAATTGCAAACCTACAGCCGCACTTCCCACCCAATTGTAATCTGCAAACTTGAAATCATCTGCTTGAGTCTGGTAAGAATATTGACCAAATGCAGACAAAGAAGGCAAATGTTGACTGTTTATCATTCTGAGACTATGTTTCAGGCTTACTATATTCAAATCCAATTGTCTGATATCAGAATTGTTGTTAGCAGCTCTTTCACTCTCTGCAGCCGATACGGATATTATTCTATCGGAAAAGTCTTCTAAGTTTTCAACAAAAACAATCTCTTGATCTTGTGGCAAAGACAAAATCATCTTTAATTGAAGTATTGCAAGTTCTAAGCCATTCTTTGCAGAGATATAGGTAGGGTTCAGATTGTTTACTTGAACCTTTGCACGGATCAGGTCATATTCCGATACAACTCCTTGCTCAAAACTTGTTTGTGTTGTTTTCAAAGTTTCTTTCGCATTATTTATGCTTCTTTCCAAAACTTTCAAACTATTCTTTGCCAAAAGCACTGCAAAATAAGCGTCTTTCACTTGTTTTGTCATATCGATTTTGGATGCTCTTGCTTGCTCTAAAATCAAGTCTATCTCGTTTTGCTTCGACTTAATTTGTTCCCAAAGCGAGAAATTAACCAAAGGCAACGCTGCGGATACCGTTCCGGTGTATGAATTCTTGTATCCGATTTCCATATACTTCTGTCCGCCCATCATTGCTGAGAAACTCTCAGGCATAAACATAACCGACTTCATTATGCTGTTGGTATATTGTCCTGAAGCGGACAATGAAGGCAACAAATTCCCCAATGCTTCTTTCTTTGCATAATCGACTCTTTGTATTTCCAACTCGGCGATTTTTATTGTCGGGTTGTTGTCGTGAGCAATCTTGAGAGCAGTTGTCAGATCCAAGTTCAATGTTGATTGACTCTCTTGTTGTGCATGTCCGACTTGCGAAATAGCAAACAAACAAACAACGAGAGACAATCTTTTAATGTTTGAAAAAACTTTCTTTCTCATTCTGCTGTAAATTATTTATATTGTATAACTACTGATTTTTAATCACCTCATCTACATACTCGACCCCTTTAACGGAAGAGATACCTCGTATTATTGTGTAGAAGACTTTGATTTTTATGTTGTCTTCTCCGAAATTTCTATTTTTGTTCAAAAACTCCGAATCGGAAGAATGAACCATGTTCATCTCCATCATGCTGATGAAAAACTGTTCGTCAATATCATCTCTTATGAATCCATCTTGCTTAGCCTTGTTAAAGAAGAATTTCGTATTGGTTTTAGCAAATATAACGTGCGAAGAAACTATTTGTTTGAATATTTCGGGATACACTTTTTTGATTTCATTCGCCAATATTGCAACTTCTTTAAGTCCGGATTGTATTACACCTATGCTTCTGAAGAAATAATCGAATGCATGTTTCGATTCACTCTTCATCTCTTCGCATTTGTGGTACACATCATTTGTAGCCAGATTCATACATTCCAAAATCAATGCTTTCTTATTTTCAAAGTGTTCATACAATGTTCGTTTAGAAATAGCCAATTCAGAAGCAATCTCATCCATTGTAACATTCTTGCAAGACCTTTTTGCAAGAAACAAATCCAAAGCACTCTTTATTATATCCTCTTTAACCATTTGCTTTTCAATTATTTGAAGATGCTATTCTCTTTCTTTGTTTTATTTTTTTCTTTCTTTGTTTCAGAAAATTCTTTTCAAGAAAGAAAAAAATGAATTCAAGATTCGCTTTACACCTTTTTTGAGAAAAAACGGGTGCAAAAGTACACAAAACTTTTGAAACAAAAAAAGTTTTCTGCGTTTTTAAGAATAATTAAATCCGTGATTTAACATATTTTGTGTTTTTGCAGAGACAAAACAGCGTTTTTTCAAAATAAGAGTGTGTTTTCTACATAAAAATCGTACCTTTGCAGATGATTATTTGAGATTGTGACTTTTTATTGCCGTCTTATCATAATAAACAGGGTGGTGATTGAGTTTAATGGTTGACAAATAAGGATTAAAACAAATGAACGAAGAAATTAAGAAACCAAGTCTTACTAAGTTTGCATTCTATTGGGGCTCCATTTTCGGTAGCGTGGTGTTCCTTTATCAGGTATTGAGCCAATGGTTGCATTTTTCGGGCAATTTCTTTCAAACACTTTTGTATTCGTTTTTTGTAGTCTTTGCTTTGATGTACGCATTGACAAAATACAAACGAAGCGTTGCCACCTCATCGGTTACTTTTGGCAAAGCATTGGGATTATTGACCATAGTATCATTAGTAATGTCTGCATTCTTTGCATTGTTTTATTTTGTCCTTATTGCGAAACTCGATCCGACACTCTTACAAGATGCAGTTAATCAAATGGCAACGATGATGGACCAAAACGGAATGGACACAGAATTTCTTACAAACGAGAAAATGTATTCCGCTATACAGATTTCTTTTTTGTTTACCAGCTTCTTTTTTGATTTTGTAGGAAACTTCTTTTATGCACTCTTTATCAGTTTTGTCTTTACGAGGAACAATACTCCGCAATTCAATTTTGACAAAGATGAGAACAGCTTTTCAAAGGATGAGAACAAAGAAGAAGAAAATCAAAACCAATAGGCGAATCATCAAAAGCACGAATAAAAACGCAAAAACAACATTATGGATATATCTGTCATAGTACCACTATTCAACGAAGAAGAATCGCTTGCGAAGTTATCCGAATGGATAGACCGAGTTATGAAAGAAAATTCTCTGTCATATGAAATAATCATGGTTGATGACGGAAGCAAAGACGATTCTTGGAAAGTTATAGAGGGATTATCTGAAAATAATCCTTGCATACGAGGAATCAAGTTTCGCCGTAACTATGGCAAATCGGCAGCTCTTAATGTCGGATTTGAGCATGCAGAAGGCGATGTGGTGATTACAATGGATGCGGATTTACAAGACAGCCCCGATGAAATCCCTGAATTGTTCCGTATGATAAAACAAGACGGCTATGATTTGGTTTCGGGATGGAAAAAGGTAAGATATGATTCCACCTTGGCGAAAAACATACCATCAAAATTATATAATGCAACCACAAGATGGCTTTCGGGAATAAAACTGCACGACTTCAACTGCGGATTGAAAGCATACAAGAAAAAGGTTGTAAAATCGATAGAAGTGTATGGCGAAATGCACAGATATATTCCGATAATAGCAAAATGGGCGGGCTTCTCAAAGATAGGAGAGAAAGTTGTAAAGCATAGAAAAAGAGAATTTGGCGTTTCCAAGTTCGGAATGAATCGGTTTGTGAACGGATACTTGGATTTGAT
>DEPP01000108.1 GCA_002358835.1 Bacteroidales bacterium UBA3389 | reverse complement strand
ACTCTTCGTTCCCTTTTATGCTTTACGGGATTAGATACAATACCTCAAAATGCTGTGATATTGAGTGCTACATTGCGTTTGTATGGAACAAATGCTGATAGAAATACTTCTTATTCTGGTGCTCCGTCTAACTTTTATTCGAATGCTGTAGTAGTCGAACAGATTCTTCACCCTTGGGACGAGAATACCGTAACATGGAATACTCAGCCTCCAACAACGACTGCAAATCAGTTTACGATACCTCAATCAAATTCTCAATATAATTGGAATTGTACGGTGAGTAATCCAAATCTTGTTGCAATGGTTCAGAGTATGGTATCGGGAAGTAACTATGGTTTTATGTTGAAACTGCAAACCGAAGCTCATTATAGAAATATGGTTTTCTCCTCAAGCGATTGTTCAGACTCCACTTTATGGCCGGAATTGGAAGTGACGTATGATTTTTGTGAAGCAAGATTTTCTATGACTATGGAAAATTCAGATCATCCTAACACGATTACTTTTTCTGCTTACGAACAAGGTGGTCAGCATTCTTGGTGGTACGGAAGTCAAATCTTATCTACTCAGCCTACATTCACAACAACATTAGATCAAAGTCATAGTGACGGATTGTGTCATTCAATAATAATAGACGGAGATACTTGCAAGACTTGCATAAAACTTTGTATGGGCGATATACCTCGAACAATCGCTGAGGATGAATTGAAAAACCAAGAAACCATTATTCCACAAGGTTATGTTCCATTGGGAGATGATGTGCTTTCTTATGACGAAAACAAAATTTTGAAAGTTATTCCAAATCCTACAAACGGTAAATGGAAAATTGATTTTGTGGCAGAGGAATCATGTTTATCTGTTGTAACCCTATATGATTCTAATGGAAACGTTGTGTTTTCAAAAGATATACAAGTGAAAGTAGGTGAAAATTCAATGGATTTAAGTTGTGATGATTGTGAAAATGGAATATATACTATTGTTGTAAAAGGTGAAAAATTTAATCTTTCGCAGAAAGTTAATATTGTAAAGAGTATTTAGTATGAAATCTAATTTAATAACAAGAATATTTAGACGCATTATTTTCCCTCGTATGAAAGGTGAATTTTTGCAATCTATAAACAATTCTAATCCAAGTGTGTTAGATGTCGGTTGTGGAAACGATTCGCCAAGTCTAATAAAATCAATATTGCCATCTTGTGTTTATACAGGTATTGATGTGTCTGACTATAATCAAACAAAGACTAATGTTGCAGATAATTATATTTTAGTGTCCCCGGATGTGTTTTCAGATGAGATATTAAAGATGTCAAATAGTTTTGATGTAGTTTTGTCTTCTCATAATTTGGAACACTGTAACAAAAGGGAAGAAACGTTAGTCGCAATGATTAAAGCGTTAAAACCAAAGGGTCGTTTGTATTTGTCATTTCCCTCAGAAAAGAGTGTGAAATTTCCTTCAAGACAAGGTACTCTTAATTATTATGATGATAATACCCACAAAGACCTTCCACCTTCTTATGAAAAGGTGTTGGGAATTTTGAAAGAAAATAATATGTCTGTATTATATTCTACTATCTCACACAAACCATTTTTGCCTTGGTTGATAGGTTGTCTTACCGAACCAATTTCTAAGATTAAAAACAAAACTAACTATTATACTTGGTGTTATTATGGTTTCCAAACAATAATTTGGGCGGAGAAAACAAAATGATAAAAAAACTTTTATTACATTTTATTATTTTCTTATTTGATTTAGAAAGCTTCTTTTTAAGATTCATAAAACCTAAGTCAAAATCCGATATTCTGATATTGAGAACAGATAATATAGGAGACTTTATTCTGTGGTTGGATTCTGCTTCTCAGATAAGAAAAAGATTGAATGGAAACATAACTCTGTTGTGTACTTCTGCTGTTGCTTCGATTGCAAAGAACGTATCCTATTTTGATGAAATTATAACTTTGGATACAAAAAAGATGTTTTTTAATCCGATTTATCGTTTCAAATTACTTAAAAAATTAAGAACAAAACGTTATGATTTGATTTTGAATCCTCTTTTTTCAAGAGATTATTTCATAGGAGATACCATTGTAAGAAATGTGTGTGCTAAAAGGAAAGTCGGTTTCGGACAAGATTACAATAACACAGAATCAAGATTTGTCAAATTGATTTCCGATAAGAAAAAACGCAGTAAGATATTGACCAAATTGCTTTCAAAATCAAACGGTTTTTATTCTTCTTTGATTGAAACAGATAAAGAAGATAAGATGGAGTTAAAGCGTAATGCTGAATTTGTTTCCAAGTTTTTTGATTGCGATTTTAAAGCATCTTTACCGAAATTGTGTTTTGAGATACCTGAATTTAATCAAGTGAAGGATTATGTTGTGCTTTTTATAGGAGCAAGTCAGGTGAAAAAAAATTGGGGGGAAAAAAAGTTTGTGAATTTAATTGATAGACTTTCTTCTTTTGTGGTTTTGTGTGGAGGAAATGGTGATATTGAAATTGCAGACAAGATTTTGCGTTCAGTGAAAAAGCCTAATAAAATTTTGAATTTAGTAGGTAAAACAACTTTGCTTGAATTGTGCTCTGTTATTAACTCTGCCAATTTGGTAATAAGTAATGATACTGTTGCAGCTCATATATCTGCTATGGTAAGTACAAAGAGTATTGTAATCTGTCCGGGACATTTTACAAAAAGATTTCATCCGTATGATTTAGACTCTGTTTCTGATGATTTGAAGCAATATTTCCCTGTTGCAATTAGGTATGAAATGGATTGCTTTGATTGTGCCGGTATTTGTACTCAATTAAATGATGATATGGAACATTATCCTTGCATAGAGAACATAAGTGTCGATATGGTGGTGAGTGAAATCAATAGACTAAAACAAGAATGAAACCTATTGTATCTATTATAACGGTTTGTTACAATGCTGAGCAAGACCTTAAAAAGACGATTGAGAGCGTACGCAATCAAACATATAAGAATATAGATTATGTGATTGTAGATGGTGCATCGAAAGACGGCAGTGTGGAGGTGATAAAGCAAAACGGCGATGTGGTGAGTCGCTGGATTAGTGAGAAAGATGGTGGCTTGTACTATGCGATGAATAAGGGCTTGGACTTGGCTTGCGGTGATTATGTCTTGTTTTTGAATGCAGGAGATGTGTTTTTCGAGGATGCGACTTTGGAAAAGATGTTGGCGTGTTCGCAAACGGCTCAGGATATA
>DEPP01000021.1 GCA_002358835.1 Bacteroidales bacterium UBA3389 | reverse complement strand
GTGTCTGCAATGGCCTTCGCTATGGAGAGGTCCTTCAGAAAGTGCTGTCCCAGAAACTTTTTGGGCTTTACCTGTTTCATTCGATCTATAACTGTCGTCCATACTAAGTTACTTATAAGCTGCGAAATTAGTGCAAATCGAGTGAAAAAACAAATCTCAACGAGCGAATGTAATGAAAGAACTGGATTTTTCATTACTGAGCGAGGCAGAGATTCAATAAAATTAAATCTCAACGAGCAAAACTACAGAGAACTTGCTTATTCTCTACTGAGCAGAAATTCAACAATGTTAATTGATTCGTGATTTTCCCAGTGCAATCAATTTTTATTTTTGGCCTGGCATAAGGCAACGATACCGATTTCAGGTGAAAGAAGTTCATTTTTGGGGTGGCATTGGCATCGGAGTCTGCCATTGCCACCCCAAATATGAACTTTTTTATCCCTATACAGCCCGATGGAATTACTTTTTTGCCCCTGGCATGTTTTTTGATATGGATTATTGTACACGACTCCTTTGTATATCCCTTGTTTATAGCAGTATACGCTGATGTTATCCCGAGAAATGGAAAACTGGCAGCTAACAAAAAAGTAATGGTGTAGAATCTAAAAATCAATAAGTTTTCGTTATCGAAGCCGCTCTGCTGCTCAATGCCAGGGCAAAAATAAAAACCTATTGCACTGCCTTTTCGTGTGTCTCTTGCTGCTCTGTCATCTCGAACGAAGTGCCAACGCGGAGCATGAGCGTCGGTTGCAGTTTCTCATAAGCTCTCTTGTTGAAGTCACCTCGGAAATTGAGTATACCCAACAGAAAAAATGAGTATACCGACGAGAAAAATTCACTCTACCCATTTTTTCTTTTCAGTATACCGAATAAAATTATTCAGTATACCCAATTTGAAAAAAGCCTTTGTCTGTCTCAAAAATTCCCTTTGTCCAATTCATTTTTTCTCTTTGTCTGATAATTTTATTGCAGGCCTGCAATTTTCCCCGTCCAGGCCTAGTCCAGTTCCCGTCTTTCCATATAGTATTTTCGAAGCCTGCGTTCACTGTTCTCTATGTTTAGGGTTTAGGGTTTAGAGTGTAGTGTGCATCGTTATCGTCATCGTTTTCGTACAGCGCAGCTGTCTCTTATTCATCGTTGATTATTCGTAAAGGTTTTCGTTAATCGCCAAACTCTAAACTTTTTTCCGCATTGCCGTTTGCCAATTGTAAATAATTGTGTAATTTTGCTGTATCGCCCGCGCCGACAGGGTTCGAGGGTGGCGATGACATAATAAGAAAGACGTTTACTTGACGTTTTGTCTTTGGCAATTCTGAATCTCGCAAATTCATTTATCCGTCAAAGAACAAAGCAACGGTAGATGTCTGCGTGGTGTGTTAATTACCGCTAAAGCCCCCACAAACACGGGGCTTGTGGTGTTATACATATCGGCGTGGGCTTCTGCGTTGCTCGTTCTACGGATAAGGGCAATGCGAGAGCCTAGAATTGCGGGACGAGTGACAGGTACAGATGCCCCGCTTTTTTATTATGCCTATGTTTACCTACTCATAAGAAAAACACTCCGCACTTGGGTATCAGCGGATACAAAACTATAAGTGCGATCATGTTTGGAGTATTGGTATTTTTCGTATTGCTAATCGAATGTTTCGCTTACATGACTGGTCGTAGGAAATAGTTTCATGAACTTAAAGGTTATGGGCAAGATTTTGGATTATATACAAGAATCTGGCAAAGGGAAATACTATTGTTACAAGACAAAGAAATTTTCTCTTGATAACGATAATAGCGACACTTTGACTTACGATGACAAACCTGCGCTTTTAACTAAAAGTAGTCAAATAGCGGAAACCGATTTGTCGCGAGTACATACAGTGCGTATTTCTGATTATTTTATTCAAAATTGTAGCCCCATATTCAAGTTCTTTCTTGACGGTTCACGTCGAACTTACAAAGTTGACGACATTGCCATAGGAAATAAAATCTTCCCTGTCATTGCGGGACAGATTATTGTAGGGTGTTGTGAAAGAAAAGATAGGGACACCTTCAAGAAGTTTGCCATTGAGAATAAGATGGTTTTAGCAATGCCTGATGAATTTGATGTGGACGACGAAAATAAGAACAATAATTTCTGTCGTTTGTATTGCGAAAATATAAATAGCATATTAGCCACACATCCATTCTTTTTAGAGCATAACATAAAGCTTAATAACATCCTTCTTTATAAAACAGACGGAGAAGATTTAGCTAACAAGGGCAAAGATAAGCACATAAGCCGAGCCATATCTAAAATCCAATCAGAAATGACGGATGCCGAGCAATTGCTTGTATATAAACTCTGCAATCTCAACAAATTGGATGATGATAATTTCCTGATAAAAGACGGTTCATTAGAATATAATCCACGCTTCTCCAATATGAATAGAAGCCAATGGAATCTCTTAAGAACCAACTACAAACATGTAGTTGGTGTTTCAAAATTATTTGACCCTGAACTCCTACCAGATTTTGAAGGGCATCGGCTGTCTAAGGCTATTGCTGGACTAAAACCTTACGAAAGGACAAAAGTATACAGATACCACTCGGAACATAGTGGTGGAGAGTACGCTGTTTGGTATTTACGTTTACGAGATAGTGATTTTAGAGAAACTCAATTCTCCGATGTTGTTAAATGTGAAATGGTTTTATCCAATGAAGGAGAATGCATTGATACCCATTTAATAGACTTGATATCAGCGAATCTAATCAATGAAGCATACCCTGTATGTTTCGGTAGTGACGCACGATGGGCTAATCATTTGTATCCAGTATTCTTAACGGAGCAGTTTTGCAAAGCCCATTATATTGATAAAAATATAGTATTTAAATTATTCTAATATGAAAAAGGTTATAGGTAAAGTCTCAGCAACAGAGAAGTATCCTTCTACAATAGACGAGTTCTATTTTTGGACGGATAAAAAGCGTATATTAAGCCCTTTTGATATTATTAAGGTTGAACACGAAGGTAATTCTATCACCTATGGAGTGATAGAAGAAATATACCATATTACAGATTCTCCTAGTCATTTTACTAGTTACATTTCTAGTGACTTCGGTGATACTGAGGATTGCATTGGCAATATGAATCGACTGGGAATGAATTATGTAAAGGTGAGAGTTTCGTGTAACACAAAGAATATTTACACGCCCGTATTAGATAGTCGTCCAGTTGCTTTATGCGATGAAGAAGATGTTAAGAAAGCCCTTGGACTGAGCGATGATGAAGTGCAGAATCCATTAGTTTGCGGTTATCTGCAAATGTACAAGGGAGAAGAACAAATTAAAGTGAGAGTAATACTTAACTCTCATTTCTTGATAGGTCCTGATGGAGCACATTTAAACATATCTGGTATCTCTGGATTAGCCGCAAAAACATCCTATTCTATGTTTTTATTAAGAGCCATTCAAGAAAAGTTTAGGACAGAAGAGGGTGAAACAGCTGCATTCGTATTCTTTAATGTGAAAGGACGAGACCTCATGGCTATAGATGAAGTGAATGAGCAATTGTCTGAAACAGACAAGGAAATATACAAGTCTTTAGGTTTATCTTCAACCCCATTTGATAATGTAAAATACTATTATCCTTATAGTAAGGATGAAGTAACAGCTAAAGCACAATCCTATGCAATGCCTGATGATATCCGTACGCAAAAGGCCATGAATAAGGCGTTCTTCTACAAATACACATTTGACAAGTGCCAAGATAAATTGGATTTACTATTAGCAAATGAAGATGATTCTACTGGAACATTGGAAAGTTGTGTTAACTATATCATTAACCAAGAAGGCAACTTTAGAGGTATAAATAAATGGGAATCATTCTCCGAACAAGTGGACGAATGCACCAAGGCTGGCAGTAGCGGTAAGAAAAATGAAATTCAAGTAACTAGTTGGAGAAAATTCAAGAGGTGTATCCGTAAGGCCATCAACAATGAAATCTTTGCAAAGACTATAGCAGGAGATAAAGAGGTGGACCTCACAGAAGAAATTGAAAACAATCTCAGAGCAAATCAAGTGATGGTGATCGACATTGCCCGTTTGGATGACAATACACAAAGTTTTGTTTTCGGTAGCGTAGCAAGAGCGATCTATGATTTGAAGTTAGGAGCGGACAGAACAGATATTCCTGACAAGGTTATATTATTTGTGGACGAGTTGAATAAGTATGCTTCAACAGATGTCCCTAAAAATTCTCCAATTCTAAGACAATTATTAGACATTGCAGAGCGAGGCCGTTCATTGGGTATAATTCTTTTTTCTGTAGAACAGTTCAGAAGTGCCATACACGACAGAGTTAAGGGCAACTGTGCCACTCATACATATGGCAGAACTAATGCTATTGAGGTATCAAAACCTGATTACAGGTATATCCCCAAGTCATATCAAAATATGATGACACGCTTGACTCCTGGTGAGTATATCATTTCCAATCCCGCATTGCGTTCATTGATTAATATAAAATTCCCAAGACCTACATATAAACAATTTCCTAACGGATAATCTATGGAAAAGCATCAAACTAAAATAGGAAAGAATCTTATTGAGATTCTTATGTATTCAATGTACGATGATGCAAAAGTCGTATTGAGAGAATATGTTCAGAATGCCTATGACGCCATTAACGAAGCTGTAGAACAAGGTATATTAGAATCCTCCAAATGTGGTTCTGTTAATATCATCCTTAACAGCAGGGATAGAGTGGTTCGTATAAATGACAACGGAACTGGTATTGTAAGAAAGTTTGCAGCAAAGAAATTATTAGATATTGCCGACTCCTTCAAGGATGGAAAGAATACTGCAGGGCATTATGGTATAGGAAGATTGACTGGTTTACAATTTTGCGAAAGATTGATTTTCAAGACGAGCGCAAAAGGTGAAGATGAATATACTCAAGTCATTTTTGACTCAAACTTAGCTCGTCAAATACTTAATGACACTAACGACCATAGGAATGCAGAAGAAGTAGTTAATGCAATATCTATAGTAACAACTGGAAAAGAAGAAAAGGATGCGCACTATTTTGAAATAGAAATGGAAAATATCCGTGCTGATTACTCCCAACTTTTAGATGAAGATTCAGTACGAGAATATTTGGAAGAAGTCGCTCCCATCGATTATTCTACTATCTTTAAGAATTTATTGGTAAATCCAGCCGAGATTCCTCCGCACCTTAAAGTGCAAAGAGATAATCTCAAGCACATTCGTTTATCAATAAACAACCAAGTTGATATAAGAAAACGTTATGGTGTAGAGATTGAGGGTACCAAAGATAGAATCAAAACACTCCAATATTTTGATATTATAGATGAAGAGTTTGGTTTCTTGGCGTGGGGATGGTATGCAGTCACAGCATTCACTAAGGGTATACCCTCAAGAGATAGGAATAGGGGCATTAGGCTAAGAAAGAAAAACATTCAAGTAGGTACATCCAATCTATTAGATAAATACTTTGAAGAAGCAAGAGGTAACAACTATTTCTATGGTGAGATTTTTGCCATCCATGAAAATCTTAGGCCAAACAGTGATAGAACGGCATTAGTAGCGACTCCTGAAGCCGGTAGATTCTATGACCTTTTAAAAGTTAAATTCTACGAACTTCATAAATTATACCATCTTGCAAACGACTTAAAAACAGGATTAAAGGATGTTCTATATGGAGAGCGCCTTGCTTCAACTGAAGACAAAGACGAATTAGAAGTAGCTAAAACAAAACTTGGTGAGGGTCTAGTAAAGATACAAAAAGTAGAGAAGAAGGGACTTTCATCATTACCTTCTTCTAAACTCCTGATTGACATTTATAAAGAAACAGCAAAAGAATCTGTTAAGGAATTTGAGCGCAAGACATCTCAGCCAGTAGCAAAAGCACCTATAGTAGAGGTTGTTGAGGAAGAAAAACCAAAAATGCTTAATAAAGAGGCTTTAGCAAAACCTGTAATTCCTTCATCACCCGTTGTTGATATTTTTGCACCACTCAAAGAAACCTATGGAGCAGATGATGTAAAACTGATTCGTAAAATATTCGCGTCATTTACCAAGCATTGCCCTCTGGCGAACAGAGCACTTTTGGAAGAACTTAAAAAGAAAGCTATTAAAGAATTAAGCAATGGCTAGGCCAAAGAAAAGAAGAA
>DEPP01000023.1 GCA_002358835.1 Bacteroidales bacterium UBA3389 | reverse complement strand
TTTCCCTGCCGCTCCTGCACATAGAAGTACCGAACCCATAGATGCGGCCAATCCTGTGCAGATTGTTGCCACGTCCGGCTTGATATATTGCATCGTATCGTAGATTCCCAATCCTGCATTGACGTATCCGCCCGGCGTATTCAAGTAAATCTGAATATCTCTCTGCGAATCAACGCTCTCTAAGAACAGAAGCTGAGCTTGAATTATGTTTGCAACATCGTCATCTATCGCCGTACCGAGAAAAATTATTCTTTCCATCATCAGACGCGAGAAAACGTCCATCTGAACCATGTTAAGAGGACGCTCTTCTATGATTGTAGGATTTATATACGCCGCTTTAGGCGACACAAACTTGCTATACTTATCGTAAGTTATGCTACTGATTCCTCTATGTTTGACTGCGTAAAGTCTGAATTCTTTATTAAAATCTTTCATATCTCGTTTTACTTATTTCTTTTGATTATTTTGTCTGCAAAATCTTTCAATGCTTGTTTCCTTTCTTGAGAAACATTGATTTTGTCTAAGGCTTGCAATGCTTTTTCGTTATATTCCAAAACTGCCTTTTGAGCTACTTGTTGCATATCCAAGCTTTCATAAATCGCTCTTACCTTTTCAATCTTTGTTTCTTTGTCTAAATCGACAGAATTGTAGATTTGTTGCAATTCTTTTTTTGTTTCCTCGGGAGCAATCTCCAATGCCTTTAAGTATAAGAAAGTTTTCTTCTTGTCAATTATGTCTGTGCCGCACATTTTTCCGAACACCTCCAACTCACTCCAACAATCGAACATATCATCTTGGATTTGGAAGGCTATACCTATTTGATTGCCGAATGTATCTAAAAGAGATAGTGTTTCAGAATCTGCATTTGCTGTGATGGCTCCAAGTTTCAAAGATGTGGAAAGAAGAACGCCTGTTTTCAATCTTATCATCTCCAAGTATTCTTCCAAACTTACATCGTTTCTTTCTTCAAAATCCATATCGTAAGCTTGACCTTCGCACACTTCTATAGAACCTTGAGTAAGCGTTTGCACTAAATCAAAAGCTAAATCCTTATCACATTCCAACAAATGCTTGTATGCACATGCGAACATGGTATCTCCGGATAGTATTGCTTTGTTTGTGTTATATTTTTTATAGACTGTGGGAACTCCTCTTCGAAGTGGAGATGCGTCCATAATGTCATCGTGTAACAAAGTGAAGTTGTGCAACATTTCTATGGCGATTGCAGCCGAATAAGCTTTGTTTAACTCTCCCGAACACAAGTCGTTTGCTATCAAACACAGCAATGGTCTGATTCTTTTGCCGCCTTGGCTCATTCCATACTCGATTGGCTCATACAAAGTCGAAGGTGTGCCTCCGTAATTTGCGGTTTCGATTACCTCTATCGCCTTTTGTTGCAATTCTTTTAACGTGTACATAATCTCAATTCTTATTCTGTTTTAACACTATGGGCATTTACTATAAGCATTCCAAGATTGTCTTGCACATAAACTTAGCCGCATTTCCATCACCAAAGATTTCAGGAAACTCTCTTGGCGGACAATCAAGATATTGCTTTGCTTTACTTACAATCAAATCAAAATCGGCATCGCAGATTGCTGCATTTCCACAATCCACAATCTCTTTCCATTCTGTTTGAGGTCTCAATATAACAGCCGGTTTGTTTAAGTAGTAAGCCTCTTTCTGTACTCCGCCCGAATCCGTCAAGATTAAATCGGACTGTTTCTCCAAATAAATCATTCCTAAGAAAGATACAGGCTCTATGATTTGAATATTCGGATTTTCTTCCACAGCTTTTGCATATGTATCTCCAAGCATTAAAGGCATCATCTTTTTTGTGCGTGGATGTAAAGGAAGAATGATTTTCTTGAAATTTGAAATCTCTATAATGGAATCAAAGATTGATTTCAGCCTTTCTTTGTCATCGGTATTGCTATTGCGGTGTATGGTACACAAAACAAAACCTTCTTGCGGTATGTCGAACTTCTCTGCTACCGAATCAGCTTTTGACGAAAAGAAAAGCGTATTGTCATACATTATATCTCCACAATGATATATGTTTGGCTTGTTTGCTGTCGGTTTTTCTTGCAATTGGGTTGAGAACCCTTCGTTTACAAGATTATCATAGCCTGTTCGAGTTGGAGAAAACAATAATGTGGAAACATGATCGCAAAGAATACGATTCACCTCTTCGGGCATGGCTTTGTCAAAAGAACGTAATCCAGCCTCAATGTGAACAATCGGTAAATGCACTTTGCTTGCTGCTATCGCACCTGCAAGAGTCGAATTGGTATCTCCGTAGAGTATCAAAGCATTTGGCTGTTCTGCTTCTATAACTTCTTCCAAGCGTTCAATCATCTTTGCAGTCTGTACACCATGTTTTCCACTGCCTACTGCAAGATTATATTTCGGTGCAGGTATGTCAAGTTCTGTAAAAAAGACTTCTGACATATTCTCGTCATAATGCTGTCCTGTGTGTACAATCACTTCTTCTATTTTGTCAGAATAGCATTCCTTTATCGCACGACTGAATGCCGAGGCTTTTATTATTTGAGGTCTTGCCCCTATTACTGTCAATAATTTCATAAACTCTGCAATTTATCGTAAAATTCCTTAGCTATCTTATCTCGATTGAAGTTCTCGCTTGCATATTTCAAGCCATTCTCACCCAAAGTCTTCACAAGCTCGCGGTCATTGTACAGTTGCAATATCTTATCTGTCAAATCGCTTTCGTTTTCTGGTTCAAAAGCTACGCCACACTTGCCTTGCTCGACAAATAACGTCTTTGCCTCTCCTTCTAATCCCAAGATGACGGGCTTTTTCATTGCAAGATTTTCAAATATCTTTGATGGAATCGCACCTTTGAACAAATCCAACTTCTTCAAAGGAATAATGCTTGCATCTATATCAGAAATAATTGAGTGCATCTGAGCTTTCGGCACAGCATCATAAAAGTCTAAGTTCTTCAAACCTAATTCCTCTTTCATAGCAAGAAGTTTCGGTTTTTCAGGACCGTTTCCCATCAATACGAATCTAATATCCGAGTATTCCTCAAGGCGTTTTGCTGCATTCAAAATAATCTCTAAACCTTGTGCATGTCCGATTATGCCTCCGTAAAAGAGGATAAAATCATTCTGTCCGTAGCTTTGGCTTTCACGCCACTTGCCTTTGTCGGCACTCTTTTCAGCATCGTACAATTTTATATCAACACCGTTCTTAAGCCAATAAACATCTTTCTTTGGGAAACGAGAAGATATATTTCCAACTATTCCTTGTGTTTGTCCGCTTATAAGACTTGCTTTTCTATAACAAAACTCTTCTAAAACTGTTGCCGATTTCAATAGAAACTTATTGCTGATTATTCCCAACTTTTCTGCACTCTCTGGCCACAAATCGGAAACATTGAAAATCAATTTCGCACCTTTGGCTTTTGCCAACAAATATGCGGTTGCTCCAAGAAACAAAGGTGGACTCTCAACCAAAAGAAAATCCTGTCGTTTCAACTTAAACAATCCATAAAACAAAGATGAAAAGACAAAGGAAAAGTAATTAAAAAGTCTTTTAACGACGGATTTGGATTTTGAAACATAAATCCAACTTCTGTAAATGGTCATTCCGTCCATTTCTTCTTTACAAAAGCATTTGCCTTTGTAGTTTTTGTGAATCTCCATCTGCGGATAATTAGGCATAGCCGTCATAATGCTAACATCGATGCCTCTTTGCTTAAGCCTTACCGCAAGTTCGTACAATCGATTCTGCGGAGCACCGACTTCGGGAGGAAAGTATTGAGTAAGAATAACCAATTTCATAATATTCTTGTTATGGTTTTGTTTCAGTATTATTTCGCAAAGGTAAGATTTTTTGAGCAATTGGTAATTGCAATCAGACGATAAAGTTTCATCTCTCAAGAATAAAACCACAAAAAGAATCGTTCAATATTCTCAAAAGCAAGTTTACAATTCCCACATATCGATACATAAACACCTCATCAAGTTTGCGTAATTCAAAGCAAAGAATCCGCGAAATGAATCTTGATTTCGATGAAATAGTTCTTTGTTTGAGCAAAATAAATCTTGATTTCAGTAAATCAAAACAAAGAAAAAAAACAGTGAAGATTTGATAAAAACCTTCACTGCTTGGGAATATAAAATCAAAACGAATGTTCCGTAAATTCTAATAGAAGATTGGGAAGTTGTTTGTTATGTCTGCTTTTGTTTGAAGCGATTGCAAAACCATTTGTGCCTTTTGCATTGATCTTGTTTTGTATTGTTGTTGAATTAGATTCACATCTTCCTTAACCGGTCTTGTGTAAACTCTGTCCACATTCACAACATAAACTCCATTAAAGCCCTTAATAGGTTTTTGCATTCCTGTTGCATTTGCAGAAGACAAACTTCCGATAACTCTCATTTCAGGACCTGCACCTGCAAAATATGGACTTGCGAAATTGATTGCAGAAGCTGAATCGATTTGTGCAGAAGCTGCGGTTGCAAATGTTTCAAGCGATTTGTTGTTTGCTTGAAGTTTGGTTGCTTTATCTAAAAGTATTTCAGCTTTCTTTTCGTTCTTCACTTGTGATTCGATGTATGGTTTCGCTTGTTCGTAAGACAAAATTCCTTTTTCTTTAACATCCTTCAATCCGACAACGATAAACATATCTTGAAGTTGATATACTTCCGGTGCAACGTCTCCTACCTTTGTGTCTTCATTGAATGCCCAACGTATAATCTCTCTACAATAAGGTGTTCCGTTAAGTTGATAAGACATATTGTTTACTGTAGAAAGTAATATATTGATGTTTTGTTTTTGTGCTTGAGCTTTCATATCTGCAATTGTCTTTACGGCACCCAAGAACACATCTGCCTTGTCTTTTGTTTCGTTTATGGTTTTATCACTTGCTCTTACACCCATCACAATCATTGCAAGTTGAATTTTGTTTTTAGGTTCTGTTTTGTTTGTAACCTTGATTATGCAATGTCCCATTTCGTTTGGCAAATTGTAAACGAATAATCCACCTATGTTTGTAGCTTTCACTTGTGCGTAAATTTCAGCTGGCAATTGTCCATCCAAAATCCAATCAGAGTCTCCAAAGTTATTTTTTGCCTCAGGGTCGTCTGAATATTTTGTAACATTTTGTTCGAACGCTGCAGTATTTGATTTCAGAGCATTAAATAAGCTATCTGTGAAAATCTTTGCTTGTTCCGGTGTACGCTTTATTTCTTTTGAAGCATTGCTGTTCAATACTACCAATTGAGAGAAACGAACTGAGTCAGGTCTTGCTTGCATATCGGTAATTTTTGCCATTATCCAATTGTTTCCTTGTTGGAATGGTGCTATAAAATCACCTACCTTCTTGTTTTGCAACAAAGAATCTGCAAACACTGTCTTCAAATCATCCATTTTATGATAAGTGCTGTCGTAAACTCTATCGGAAGATATTGATACGAAACTTGGAATTTCTTCAGCAGGTAGTGCTTGGAATTCTGCGTATGTTTTAACAACAGAATCGTTTATTGCTTTCACATCAGCAGCTGACGGCAAAACAGAGAATTTTACAAATTCCAAATCTCTTACCTCGTCAAATAACTTAAACTCATTCTTGTGTTCTTCGTAATATTTCTTGTAATCATCTTCCGTTACCTTAACTGTATTGTCGGCAACCGATTGATATGGCAATACCGCGTAACGAGAATCAACAACCTTGTTTGAAACCTCGCTCATATGAGCAGCAATTGCTTTCGGCATATAAAAACTGCTTGCAACAAGTGTATTGTATTTCTCTTGCAATCTTGTTTCCTTTACATATCTTTCAAACTCATTCCAGCTTGCTTTTTGATCTTCAGGAAGTTTATCAAACTGTGCAATGTATTGTTTTATTGCTTGAGCGTTGTATTGTCCTGTTTTGGGATCTGAAAAGTTTTGTCTGACAACCAAAGGTATGAATTCACCGAAAAACATGTCGTTCATTTCTTCTTCAGACACTGTTATACCCAATTTTTCACACTCTTGGTGCAACAATTTCTGAGCAAGCAATGTTTGATATGCTTGTTGTTTTGCAACGAAACTTTGTTCTTGTGAAATGTTTGCAGTTCCGTATTGTTGCTTCATATTATTCTCGGCATTGGTTACTGCTTTCTCATATTCGGCAAAAGTAATGTCTGCCCCGTTTATTGAAGCCAACTTCGATGGAGCGCTGCCTTGTCGTCCGCCTAACAAATCACTTAGAATGAATGATACGATTGCCAACGCTATAATTGCAACTGCAATCCCTGCTCTCTTTCTAATCTTTCCTATAATAGCCATTTTCTACTTGTGTTTATTGTTTTTATTATCGTTTTTTCCTAAATTACAACTTGCAAAAATAACAAGAAATTTCAGAAAACGGAAATATTTCCGAAAAAATCTTGATTTGAGATGCGTTTTTCTTAACTCTTTACTATCTTTGTGGCAAAATTAAACGGTCTTTTTATGAAGAAATTGAGTGTATCTTTATTAGCATTATTGGCGTTAATATTCTGTTTTTCTGAAACAAAGTCTCAACAAGATTTGAATCAGGATTATTTCGAGATGAATAAAGCTATCGAAATTTTCGGTTCTGTTTTCAAAAATCTCCATTCAAATTACGTCGATGACCTAAACTCGGGTGATTTGGTCAAAACTGCCATTGATGCGATGCTTGCAAAGTTGGATCCATACACTGTTTATTATCCCGAATCCGATATGGAGAATGTAAAAATGCAACTTTTGGGTCAATATGGCGGAATCGGCTCTCTGATTCACAAACAAAACAATCATATAATGATTTCCGAACCTTACGAAAATCTTCCCGCACATAAAGCAGGTCTGAAGGCGGGAGACATAATATTAAAAATAGACGGAGAAAGTTGCGAAGGCAAAACGACTTCACAAGTCAGCGAAAGACTCCGCGGACAAGCCGGAACGACAATAGAACTCACCTTGGAAAGAGACGGAAAGCAATTCACAAAGACACTAAAGCGTGAAGAAATAAAACTACCCAATGTTTCCTATTCTGGAATGATAGATGAGAATGTTGGATATATAAAATTGACGGAATTTACCAAAGATGCAGGTCTTCATGTCTTGCAAGCATATAAAAAACTCGAAGCTCAAGGAGCTAAATATTTGGTTTTGGATTTAAGAGATAATGGAGGCGGATTGCTCAATGAAGCAGTCAATATCGTCAATCTTTTTATTGAAAAAGGCAATGTTGTAGTTAGCAAAAAGACAAAGCATATCGAAAAAAATGCTACTTACAAAACAACTCAAAAAGCCGCTGCTCCAAACGTTCCAATTGTGGTTTTGATAAATCCATACTCGGCTTCGGCATCTGAAATTGTTGCAGGAAGTTTGCAAGATCTTGATCGTGCGGTTGTAATCGGCCAACGTTCGTTTGGTAAAGGATTGGTGCAAACGATTATTCCATTGGTGTATAATTCTCAGATGAAGGTTACTGAATCCAAATACTACATTCCAAGCGGTCGTTGCATACAAGCCATCGATTATTCGCACAGAAACGAGAACGGATTTGCAGAAAAAATCCCTGATTCTTTGAAAACAGCCTACAAAACAAAGAATGGCAGAACGGTATATGCAGGTTCCGGAATCGAACCCGATATTTTACTCGAACCATACACCCCTTCAAACATAGCAATCTCGTTGGCAGGCAATTTTCACTGCTTTAACTACGCCAACAAGTTTGTAAAAGAACACCAAAGCATACTTCCCGCATCAGAATTTGAAATAACGGATGACATTTATGAAGACTTCATACATTTCTTAAAAGATAAGGATTATCATTATGTAACTTCAAGCGAGAAAACCATAGATGCACTGATTGAAAATGCACAAAAAGAACAAATAGATTCTGTAACGCTCAGTCTGATTAATGATTTGAAGCAAAGGATTATCGAAGACAAGAAAAACGATATTTACAAATTCAAAGACGAAATCAAGCTTTTGCTTTTAGATGAAATAATCACACGATACTATTACCAAAAAGGCAGTATTGAGGCTTCATTAAATCATGACAAAGAAGTGAAACGAGCTATCGAAATTTTGAAAAACAAAGAAGAGTATAACAAAATATTAGGAAAATAAAAGAAGAAAAAAAAAGAGATGAAAAAGATTTTTGTTTTAAGTTTGGTTTTGCTATTGAGTTTAGGATGTTTGAACGCACAAAACCCACGAGAGAACAAGGCAATATTCGAAAAAGCTAAAACAGAGCAAGAAAAGCAATATTTGCAATTCTTGTATGAGTATATGCCTCTGAATGATTTGGCTGATTATGACGGAGATTTCTTTCTTAATCAAGTAAGATATGCCATCAAAGCAAGAGAAACATTCGCTTGGGGCAAGATAATCCCAGAGGATATTTTCAAACATTTCGTTCTTGTTTACAGAGTGAACAACGAAAACTTAGATACGGCTAGAATGTACATATTCGAGACTCTTAAAGACAGAATCAAAGGAATGAGTATGTACGATGCCGCTTTGGAAGTAAACCATTGGTGCCACGAAAAAGTTAATTACAAAGCCTCAGACGGCAGAACTTCATCACCATTGGCAACAATACGCACTTCTTGGGGGCGTTGCGGGGAAGAAAGCACCTTTACGGTAACCGCTCTTCGCGCAATGGGATTACCTGCTCGCCAATGCTACACACCACGTTGGGCACACACAGATGACAATCACGCATGGGTTGAGGTATGGATTGACGGCGTTTGGCATTATCTTGGTGCTTGCGAACCGGAACCGGAACTTGACATAGCATGGTTTGATGCCCCTGTAAAAAGAGCAATGATGGTTCACACTACCGTCTTTGGAAAATACAACGGAAAGGAACAAAAGAATTTCGAAAGCGACTTATACAGCAAAATAAACTTGTTATCAAACTATACAGACACAAAACGTTTGGAAATAAAGGTGCTTGACAGCAAGGGGAATGCCGTTGAAAATGCACAAGTGTCATTCGGTTTGTACAACTATGCGGAATACTACCCTATGGCAAAGATATACACCGACAAAAATGGTATTGCAACACTGGAAACAGGCTATGGTGATTTGATGATTTGGGCAAAGAAAGATGGGAAAACAGCTTCGGCTTTGGCAAAAGCAGAAGTTAAAAATATGACTCTCACAATCAATCCGACAAAAAAAACATGGCAGACTCAAAAATTCAAACTTTGTCCTCCTACTCCTAAACCTATAAAAGTTGTTTCCGAAGAAAAAAAAGCGGCAAATGCTATAAGATTGGCATACGAAGACTCTTTGAGAGAATCTTATTTGAAAACGTTCCCACGAAATCAAGAAACAAATTTGCGAAATCAAGTTTCAGAAAAACGAATCAAAGAATTAAATTCCTCAAAAGAAGATGCAATCAAAATAGGTAAGTATATCGACGAATCTTGGGGCAACTACGAAGAGATTGAGAAAGTATTGGCAAGTCAAGACGAAAATGCGGTTGCTATTTTAGGGCTTTTGTACGAAAAAGATTTAAGAGACATTCGTGCAGAAGTTGTTTTAAGTCATTTGAAAGCCTATAAGAACTACCCGGCAAAAGAAGAGGCTTTGAAAGAATTTGTTCTCAATCCACGCATTCAATTGGAGAAGATAACCAACTACAGAGAATTCTTACAAAAACACTTTGCCAAACAAGCGAACTCATTTATCCAAAATCCGCAACAAATAGCCGATTGGATAAATCAAAACATCAAGTTAAACACTGTTGAAAATTATTACGACGTTCAAATATCCCCTGAAGGAATCCTTCGAATCGGACAATGCGATAAACTTTCGAGAGAAATTCTTTTTGTTGCCATTGCAAGAAGTTTTGGTATTGCGGCAAGATATGAATGGGCTGAAGGAAGAGCTCAATATAAACTTTCGGCAAAAGAAGATTGGAAATATCCTCAATTCGAAATTGCAACCGATGAACCTTTGGGTCGATTGACTGTAACCAACTCTGCCAAAAACAAAATAAAACCTGAATACTACATTCACTTCACTCTACAAAGATTAGTCAACGATGAATTTATGACATTGGACTTTGAGTACGATCCGAAGTTTGAAAAATTCCCCGAAACTTTGGATATCCCTGCCGGTTATTACAGATTGATGAGCGGAAACAGAGATGCAGCAGGTAATATATATGTAATAGAACGATATTTCTTTGTTACAGCAGGTGCGGAAACCAAGATAGAAATTGAAATGGAAGAAATAGACGGCAAACTAAGCACTTTGGGGACTTTGGACATGGATAAGAAAATACAACTCATCGATGGGAAAAAGCAAAGTTTGAAAGAACTTTCACAAGGTAAGGGTTTGGTGTTAGCAATCGTTGATCCGTATTCAGAACCGGTAAGACACCTTATGGCAGATATGCCTTTGGTTAAAAGCGAAATGGAGAAATGGGGCGGTGGAATAGCTTTTGTAATGACCAAACTGCCAAATCAATCCATTGAAAAGCTGTATCCAAACCTTCCTAATCAAAGTTTGTTCGCACACGATGCAGATAAAAAAATGCAAAAAGCCATCGTAAAAGCCACAAACTTTGATTTTGCGAACAATTATCCGCTTTTGTGCTTCATTACCAAAGAGGGAGAGATCGTATTCTTGTCAGAGGGATATCGAATCGGCTCAGGGGATAGTTTATTAAAGGTTATTCATCAATTAGAAAGCAGAACGAAATAATGAAAAGACTTATATCACTATGTTGTGCATTGATTTTGTTTTCTTCAGTCAATGCTCAATATCCGCAACAAAAAGCAGTAAAGAGCAGTAAAGAGCCTTGGCGATACGGAATCAAAGCAGGCGGAAGCTACGATTATCTTTCAATCGAACGAGGTGGCGATGCAAAACTCGGATACAGAATCGGGCTTGTCGGAGAAAAGCGTTTAGTTTACAATATCTTCTTTCAACCGAGTCTGAACTTTATTCAAAAAGGGTTCAAATATGAAATCGAAAAAGGCTATCGATTGGATGTATCTGCCATGTTTTTGGAATTTGAAGCCGGATTGTTGTTCAAATTTGGCGATGATAGACTACAGAGAGGCTTTTTTTTGAGTCTTACTCCTTTTTACAACTACGGAATTGCAGGAACGCAGCTCCACACCGACTTAAACCCCAAGTCTCCATATTTCAACAAAGAAACAGAATACAAGATGTTTGAAAACAACAGCCGTACAGACTTAGGTTTTCGTCTCGGAATAGGATATGACTTCAACAAACGCTTCGAAATCGGAGCAGGATACACATTCGGGATGTTCAACTATTCAAATACATCGAACTATCGTTGGAGAGGATATAACGTTCAACTGTTATTATTTCTTTAATTCAGAGCATACGATAATCGAAACAGCCATTCAAGATAACGAATGGCTGTTTTATTTTTCTGAAACAAAGAATCGTTTTTTTCTTTCTTGATTTCGCTCAAACGAATCTTGATTTGAGTAAATTGATTCTTGAAAAGAAAATTACCGAATTCTTATTTGGGAAAAGTAACAAAACGCATGAAAAAACAAATGTGGCAATTGAATCTAAAAAAACAAGTCTCTGAATTTATTAAATCCAGAGACTCGAAAACTTATCGCCTTTTCTTTGTGGTGCCACCAGAACTCTATTTTCTTTATTTTATTTAATCACGAAAATTAAAAGAAATAAGGAATATATTGGAATATAACACTTTGCAAATTTCTTTTAAAAAGGCAATATTAAGCTGATTTTGAAAATGTGGTGACAATG
>DEPP01000033.1 GCA_002358835.1 Bacteroidales bacterium UBA3389 | reverse complement strand
CATCAGTAAGATTCGCTCCATTAGAAATTGCAGTGATAAAAAATATAACTATAGGAATGAAAATAATCCACGCATAATCTTTGTAATCATCTCCAACCCACTTGATAAGCCAACTATAATCAAACTCATTATTCTTCACAAACGGTATCGTAGTCTTAGTCGAGCGAGAAGATTCCTGCATAAATTCTGTTTTAGCCTGTTGATAATCAGAATTCTTTTGAAGATTATGTGATTCTGCATACTTTTCTATCTCTTGTTTTTCCTTTATAGTAATATCTGGATGAAAATAAATCATTGATCCAACAACTATTCCCAAAACTATTTGTCCTACAACTTTTAATTTCCCGCTCAATCCTGCTTTATTTTTCTTGAATACTTTAATATAATCATCAATAAAGCCCAATGCCCCCAACCAAACCGTGGTTATGAGCATTATTATTACATATATATTATCTAGCTTTGCGAATAACAAAGTCGGAATCAATATTGCAGCTAATATTATCAAGCCTCCCATTGTCGGAGTACCTTCTTTAGCTTTTTGTCCTTCCAATCCTAAATCTCTTACCGTTTCTCCGACTTGTTTTTTTCTGAGAAGTTCTATCAGTTTTTTACCGAACACTATCGTTATCAATAACGACGTTATGATTGCTCCTGCTGCTCGAAACGAAATATACTGAAACACTCCTGCTCCAGGTATATTCAAACTATTATGCAGCCAATCAAACAAATAATACAACATATCCTATTCTTTTATCTTATTATCTAATATTTAGCAACCTCTTCCTTATCATCGAAATGATATTTAATTCCATTTATTTCTTGATAAGTCTCATGCCCCTTGCCTGCTATCAAAATTATATCTCCTTTACCTTTAGTCAATTGTGCAGCCAACTTAATTGCTTCTCTTCTGTCTGTTATAGTAAACACTTTATCAAAGTCATTAATCCCAGAATTCATATCCTTTAATATACTTTCAGGACTTTCTGTCCTTGGATTATCTGAGGTAAGAATCAATATATCACTACCTTTATGTGCAATAGAGGCCATTTGCGGTCGTTTAGTCTTATCCCTGTCTCCTCCACATCCTACAACCGTTACCAAAACGCCTGTCGTTCTTATTGAATTTATGGTAGATAATACATTCTCCAAGGCATCAGGCGTGTGAGCATAATCCACTATTGCAGTCGCTCCATTTTTCAAATAATGAGGTTCAAATCTTCCCGCGGCTGCTTTTAGTTTACTTAATCCTACCAAGGTTTCTTGGTCATCTAGTCCACAAAGACGAGCAATTGCATAAATCGCTGTAAGATTGTAAGCGTTGAATCTTCCGACAAGCATTGTATTTACATCCTTCCCATTGATATTCAACAACAAACCCTCAAAACAATTTTCAACTATTTTTGTCTTATAATCAGCTAAGCGGCTCAAACTGTAAGTGTATTTTCGAGCTTTTGTACTCTCAACCATCTTCTCGCCATTCTTATCATCTATGTTTGTAAGTGCAAAAGCCTCGCTTGATAAGGAATCAAAAAATCCTTTTTTAGCATTTATATAATTAGTAAAGGTTTTATGATAATCCAAATGGTCGTGAGTAATATTGCTAAATACTCCGCCAAAGAAACTTAATCCAGCTATTCTATGTTGAACAACGGCATGGGAACTTACTTCCATAAAAACGAATTCGCATTTGGCTTCAACCATTTCAAGAAGTAATTTATTCAAACTTAGAACGTCCGGAGTAGTTCTTTCTGTCGGGAAGTTCTTATCAGCAATCTTATTAACGATAGTCGAAATCAAACCACAACAATAGCCCAATGAAGAAAACAAATCATAAGATAAAGTTGCAGTTGTAGTTTTCCCATTTGTACCTGTTATACCAACTAACTTTAGTTTTGAAGATGGATCATGAAAATAGTTCTTTGCCAGAATTCCAAGAGCGTATGATGAATTTTCTACCTGAATATAAACAACCTCATCATTTATATTTTGTGGTAATTCTTCTACGACAACGGCTACTGCTCCATTCGAAATTGCAGAATCCAAATAGTTGTGACCATCACTCACAACTCCTCTTTGAGCAACAAAGAGAGTTCCTTGACAAACCTTACGAGAGTCAAACTCTATTTGATTTATTTGGATATCCTTTGCATTTACTCGTTGTATAATATCCAATCCGTTTAATAAACCTGACAACAATTCCATAATCTTTACTAATTCACTCTGTCTGCACTTTGCAATTCGAGTACGATTACACTATTCTTTTTATCAAACTTTGTTCCCGGAGCAATACTTTGACGAACGACCTTTCCTTTTCCGGAAAATTTTACTTTCATTCCCAGATTCTCCAACATATATATTGCATCCTTAATTGTCAAACCTATGACATTAGGGACTTTCTCTTTACTCAATCTTTGCTCATTTACAACACAAATTCCATTCTCTTCTTTTCCTCTGACCCACAACGATGTAGGCACAGAATTATTCAAGCCAATACTCTTGCAAAAGGCACTATAATTGACATTATTTCCATATTTCAAGATAGGATACTTGATTTGAGAGGCTTCTATCTTTGCATTTTCAACCTCCATTCTTGATCCGACAACTCTATCCGAAAGATTTCTAAATACAGGTGCAGCCAAATCACCTCCATGTGTATGATGCTTTTTCGGATTACTTATAACAACTATGCAAGAGTACTTTGGAGCATCTGCAGGGAAATATCCGACAAACGATGCTCTGTTATACTTTTCGCTAATCCCTTTATTGCCATAATTCTCCTCAGCAGTACCAGATTTTCCTGCAATTCCATAAGAGGCACTTCTAAGTCTACGTCCAGTACCTCTTTGAACAACTCCTTTTAATATATTATGTAACTTATCTCTTGTATCCTTCTTGCAAATATTTTCCGATAAAACAACTGTTTCAAACTCTTCTTGAACTATTCCATCCCTAATTACTGATTGAACGAACATTGGTTTTACCATCCTTCCATCATTAGCTATTGCATTGTAAAAAGTAAGCATCTGTAAAGGTGTCATTCGCGAAACGTAACCATAACTAGACCACAATAAGTCTTTCTGATTGTTAGTAGAACCTATATACGGTCTAGGTTCGTGAACATCTATATCCAACCCCAAACGTTCAAATCTGAAATATTCTTTCAAATCCTCAGCAAATTGAGATCGCTTATTGCCATAATGCTTATAAACAATATCACTGATTCCTACATTAGAAGATATTTCCAATGCACGAGCAAAAGAAACCTCACCATCGACAGCATTATCATCTCTAACAGTTACAGAACCATTAAAGTAAGTCTTAACACCCTTTTCAACCACATCCGCAGTATCAACCAATCCTTTATCTAACAACATCATTGCGGTAACTATCTTAAAAGTTGAACCAGGTTCGTAACTATCCGAAACTGCTATATTATTATTCTCAAAATATTCTCCATCCTTATTTAGGCTCAAATTAGATATTGCTTTGATATGCCCTGTCTTTACTTCCATCAAAACAACACAACCACTCTCCGCATCATTACTATCAAGACAAGTACGTAGTGAATTCTCAGCTAACTCTTGCAAACTTATATCAATAGTTGTTACAACATCCAAGCCATCAATCGTTTTTATATTTTCGTTAATATTGACTGGCACCCATTCTCCCGGGTTTATCTTTCTCTCTTGTCTGAAACCACTTTTTCCTGCCAAATATTTAGAGAAAGCTCCATCTATTCCATTAAAGCAAGTATCACACCCGCCCTCTGTAACATTTACACCTATTGTTCTTCTTGCTAAAGGATAATATGGATAGGTTCTTTTGTACCCTTCTTCTACATGAATTGCTCCTATGAATCTATAGATACCGGTTGGCTTTTTCTTCCTATTCAGTTTTTGATAGCCAATAACAGGGAAACGCCTCATCCTTTCAAGTTCTTCTTTTGAAACTTTCTTTGCTACCGCAACGTATCTCTGATTTTTTTTTCGTTTTTCGTTGAAATAATTCTTGTATTCTGTAGATGTTTTCGCATTCTTCCTATCTTTAAGCATATATGCCAAGCTATCACACAAAGCATTTATACCTTTATTATAAGAAGAATTTTTTATAACATAGTCGATAATCTCTTTGCCTTTTTCTTTCCTTTTTGCCTTACCTAAATCAACATAAACATCATATAGAGGTTCATTTGTAGCCAATAGAAGATACTCGCCATTATCAGGATCTATCGAATATATATTACCTCTTTTTGCTTTGTATTCACGTTTTTGCAATATCCTTTTCTTCTCCAACTCAACCCATTCATCCCTTTCAACAACTTTTAGTTTGATTGTAGCCCCAAATATCAACAGCAACAGAATCCAGAATATTAAAAAAACAAATAAAAGTCTGGAATCAAATCGTTTATCCTTATCTCCAATATTCTTATCCATAATATTACTTCGAAATAAAAATAACTTCTTTAATAGGTTCTTTAGAAATATCAACTCCAATCGGAGACAACCTATCCGCAACAACACGCATCATCGTGGCTTGCTGATACTTCTTTTTCATTTCCACATGTTCCAAATTTAAATTCTTGATTTCTTTCGAACATGACTCTATATCCTTAACCGTTGTCTCTATTCCATACCTATTTGTTATGTACAACAAACTCAAAAATACAATCCACAAACACAAAAGTATATTTGAATGCAACCATGAACCCAATAACAATCGACCTTGTAATATATCTCGCAGATTCATACCCTATTTCATTTTTGCAATTCTTAATTTGGCACTCCTCGAACGAGGATTCATCTCCATCTCTTCCTCTGTTGCCATTATCGGTTTGCGAGTCAATACCTCAAAAGGACTAATTACATTACCATAAAAGTCCTTGCTTACAACTCCATCGCAATTGCCTGTCTTCATATAGTTCTTCACCAATCTGTCTTCCAAAGAATGATAACTCATAACAACCAAACGAGCATCCGTAACCATAACCTTAGAACACTGCTCTAGCATATTCCGCAAACAAAGCAACTCTTGGTTCACCTCTATTCTTAACGCCTGAAAAACTTTCGCAAAGAACTTATTCTCTTTTCCTCTTGGAACACATCCCGATTTGGTTAATGCCTCTATCAATTCCGCAGTAGTAAACAATCCCTCTTCTTGTTTACTCACTATAACCTTTGCTATGTTATAGGCATTCGGCAATTCTCCATAATCATTCAAAATTCTACAAAGCTCTTGCAAAGAATAAGAATTAACGACATCCGATGCAGTCAATCCCTTTTGGTAATTCATTCTCAAATCTAACGCACCATCAAATCTCGTACTAAAACCTCGTTCAGCACAATCAATCTGATGCGAAGATATACCTAAATCTGCTAAAATACCATCAACCTTATTAGCTCTGTAAAGTTTCAAAGATTCTTCTAACTTGTCAAAATTCTCCTCTATCAGACAGAACCTATCATCTTCGATTGCATTATTCACTGCGTCAGGATCTTGATCGAATGCAAATAAACGACCATCCTCCGACAACCTTTCAAGAATAGCTTTCGAATGTCCGCCACCACCAAAGGTAACATCAACATAAGTGCCATTGGGCTTTATATCCAAAGCCTCAATACACTCTTTCAACATAACAGGTATATGATAAACTTCTTCCGACATATATTAAAAATCCTCAATGCCTTTTACAACTCCATTCAACAACTGTTCAGCTGACGCAACATAGTCAAAATCATCGTTGTCGATTGCGTTGTAAGTTTTGGCATCCCAGATTTCCATATACTTTCCAGAGGCTACGACAACCAGATCTTTATCTATGTTCGCTGTTGTGCGTTGTTCTACAGGAATAAGTAAACGATCGCTTGAGTCAAGCTCGATTATATTTGCCTGAGTCAAACGTCTGAACAATCTCTTGGCATTAGGATTGTAAGGATTCAAGTTTTCCTGAAGTCGCTCTACCTCTTTTTGGAAGTCAGAGTAAGTAAAAAGTTCCAAGTATTGGCCATATATACTTTTCCTGATAACAAAACGTAGGTCATCACTCGCAATGATCTGCTTCTTCAAAGCAACAGGTAGCTTGAACCTGCCGTTTGAATCCGCTTTACAAAACTCTACTCCTACGATTGATGACATAAAAAACTACTTTTTTTCAGTTTGTAAAATTACTACTTTTATTCCAAAAAAAGCCATTTGTTGAAAACTTTTTACCATTTTGTTCCAAAAAATCCCATTTGGATTACAGATATATACGACTTCAAAAACAAAATGTTACATTTTATCCAACAAAAATAACCTCTGATTTTCAATCATTTAAGATAAAACTTGGAATTATTTTCTCAAAATATCACAGCAAATATTAACTTTGCAATCAAATCAAAACAGATTCTATATTATGAAAAATAGGCTAAAAAAAATCCTTCTTTTAACAACTGTAATCTGTGTTTTTATATCCTGCGGTGGACAGAAAGAAGAAAAAATGCAGAAGTTCACTCTCAACGGAAGAACACAAGGAACATACTATCATATAGTGTATTACAATTTTACAGATGAGGTTGCAAAGAAAAGAAACCTGCCAACAGAAAGCCAAATCAAAGCAGGAATCGATAGTATCTTAAACGCAATCGACGCAAGCCTTTCTTTATGGAACCCCCAATCAATTCTAAGCAAGGTTAACCGCAATGAAACTGTTTTACTCGACAAAATATTTATTGAAAACTTCGAAGCATCACAAAACTACTCAAAACTGACCGACGGATATTTCGATGTAACTGTCTGTCCTTTGGTTCAAGCATACGGATTCGGCAATGAGAAAAAACAAATGCCCGATGCTCAACAAACAGACTCGATTATGCAATTTGTAGGTTTTGAGAAAGTGCGTCTAAATGGCAATAAAATAGAAAAAGACTTTCCTCAGACACGCTTAGACTTCAATGCAATAGCACAAGGCTACACTGCAGACAAAGTAAGCGAGTATTTCAAGAGCCTTAACATTAATTCACACATCGTTGACATTGGTGGAGAGGTTTTTGCCGCAGATAAGAAACCAGATGGTCAAAAATGGAGAGTTGCAATCGAAGAGCCGAGCGACAGCCTCGATGCTCCACGAGAATACAACAGCTTTATAAAACTCGAAAATCAAGCCGTGGTAACTAGCGGCAACTATAGAAAATACATAATCGAAGATGGTGTAAAATATTCTCACAGCATAGACCCAAAAAGTGGCAGACCTGCTAAACACTCTTTACTAAGCGTCTCGGTAGTTGCCGAATCTGCAACCTCTGCCGACGCAATTGCAACCGCTCTTATGGTAATGGGATTGGAAAAAGCTCAAGAATTTATAAACAACAATCCGCAATACGGAGCTGTATTCATATTCTGCGACAGCAACGGCAAGACTAAAACATTGGTAAGCGAAAATCTGAAAGATTCTATCGAGACATTAGAATAACAAAATGTTTTTTCAGCAACTTCAACAAGCATTCCGACATCGTTTTACCGAGGATCAGCAATCGTTGGTCGAAAAATTGTCCGATTTTCTCTTTCATCAGCCCGAAACAAAGGTTTTTATAATCGATGGATACGCCGGAACGGGCAAAACAGGCCTTATGTCCGCATTGGTAAAAGTACTTCCATTCTATAGCATTAAGACAATCCTGCTTGCACCCACAGGAAGAGCGGCCAAAGTCCTCAGTCGCAACTCCCAAAAAACAGCTTCGACAATCCATAAGCATATTTACTATTCCTCAATCGATGCAAACGGCAACATAAGCCTTAAACTGAAAAACAATAAAAACACCTCAACGCTCTACATCGTCGATGAAGCCTCCATGATCGGAGCAAGAGAACAAGGATTCGAAGCCCACAACCTTTTAGACGACCTTTTACAACACTGCCTTAGCGGATACGGGAACAAAATCATCTTTATGGGAGACACAGCTCAACTTCCACCAATAGGAAGCAGCACATCACCTGCACTAAACCAAGAATACATAGAAACAGAGTTTATTTTGAATGCCCAATATCAAAGACTGACTCAGGTAGTCCGCCAAGCATTGCAATCAGGCATACTTCGAAATGCCTCAAACATACGTTGGGCAATTGCAAATGGTAGAATCCGACTACCTATTTTGAAAACAAAAGACTTAAACGATGTTAGAATTGTCGAATCCTATGATTTGGAAGATACACTTCGCAGTGAATATCGCGAAAAGGGCGTAAACGAGGTACTGATTATCACTCGAACAAACAAACTTGCCAATCGAATCAATCAATACGTCAGAACTGCAATCTTGGAAAAAGAAAACCAAATTGACATAGGCGAAACGATAATGTCCGTCAAAAACAACTACTTCTGGACTGAGAAAGCAGCACTCTCAGACTTCATTGCAAATGGTGATATGCTCGAAATCACACGAATATTCGGCTATGAAGAAGCATTCGGACTCAGATTTGCGGATGTTGCAGTGAGGTTTGCAGACCGTGCAGAGGCAACCGAAATCGAACTCACCGTGATTTTGGACACTCTTTTGGACGATAGAGCATCGTTGGATGAAGAAAGGCAAAACAGATTATATGAAGAATTGTACGCTTTCTACTCTCAAGACTGCTCAAACAAAGCAATAATAAAGCAAGCCATAAAACAAGACAAACATTATAATGCTTTACAAATCAAATTTGCCAACGCATTGACTTGCCACAAAGCACAAGGTGGAGATTGGCAAACTGTATTTATTCAACAAGGCTTTTTCTCCGACGATATGCTTAATACAGAGTATTTCCGTTGGCTTTACACCGCCGTAACTCGTGCAAAAGAAAAACTATACCTTGTAAACTTTGCCGAAGACTTCTTTGCAGACTGATTGATTCTGATTCTGAAAATTTATCTCTAAGTAATATACCGAGAAAACAACAAAACACAAAAAAAGTACGCTGTCTGCATCACTGCGATAGCGTACTCGAAAAAGAATTGTATTAAAGTAGTATAAAATACTTTCGCAAACAAAGTGAGAATTCAACACAAACCAAACCAAAGTTAAATTCGGATAATCCATATCTCTCACTTAGACTTGCGATGCAAAGATACAAAATATCTCTATATTGACAAGCGATTCAAAAAAAAAAAAAATAGACACATAAAATAAGCACATATCATTTCAACCCTTAACTACATTCATATATACTAAAGTTCAATCTTCTGGAAATAAAGATAATAAGATACCATCTTCAAGGATTCATTTTCGCAAATTTAGAAGAAATTCAACACCGTAAAATTATGATTTTTTAACACAAAAAACAACTTTTATTTTTCTTCATATTTTGGGAGAGATTCTTGATTTAATACTTAGTATTCTTGATTTGACTGCACCAAAATAAAGAAACAGAAAAATGAAACAGCGTTTGACCCAAATAAAACAGCATTTCATTTTTTCAAAACGCCGTTTCATTCGGTTAAAATCGCGATATAATCATAATAAAATGCAGTTTTATCTATACAAATCAAAGATAAATTTTCACATACCATTGATTTAATGCTTTTTATCAGAACTCCCAATTCTCGAATATTTGATCTGCAATTTTCTTTTACCCTCTTTTTTGCGAATCTTCAAGTTAAAAGATCCTAAAATTAAAACCTAAAAAAACAAAATTTCCCTTCATTATCGGCTATCAGCAGTTTGCAGTCATAAATCCACATCTGACAACTGTCAAAAGCCGACAAACAACAGTCAATGCAAGTTTCCCTGAGGACAAAAGCCGATATGCGGGATTTTATGCGTATCTTTGCAGTAATCTAAAGGAGATTTGACAATGTTAAAACATTTGGAGAATTTGCGACAATGGCTCAAGGGGGAATTAAAGACCGATTCTATCAGTAGAATACTTTATTCTACCGATGCCTCTGCTTATCGTGAGGAGCCTTTGGCTGTTTTCATTCCATGCGAAGACTATGAGAATGATATAAGACTTTTGTTGCAATTCTGCAAAGACCACAATACTTTCATTATCCCAAGGGCTGCCGGCACTTCTCTTGCGGGTCAGGTTGTCGGAAAGGGAATTGTGGTCGATGTCAGCAAGAATCTGAACAAGATAATCGAAATAAATGAGAAGGAACATTGGGTAAGAGTACAGCCGGGTGTGGTTTTAGAAGAGTTAAACAGGAGTTTGAAACCCTACGGTTTGTTTTTCGGTCCTGAAACCTCAACGGCAAATCGCTGTTGCATTGGAGGAATGGTGGGAAACAATTCCTGCGGGCTGCATTCTTTGGTTTATGGTTCTGTAAGGGAGCATTTGTTGGAAGCAGAGGTGATATTGGCAGACGGAAACAAAGTTCTGTTAAAGCAACTTAGCAAAGAAGAATTTGAAAACAAGACTCTGCAAAACGATTTGGAGGGAAAGATATACAAATACATAGCCTCTGTTTATTCAAAGCAAGAGATAAGACAATTGGTTGCAGATTCGTTTCCCGATAAGGAAGTTACAAGACGTAATAACGGCTATGCCTTGGATTTTTTGTGTGATTCCGACTACCCAAACCTTGCTAAGTTGTATTGTGGCAGCGAAGGGACTCTGGCTTTTGCCACAGAGTTGAAACTAAATCTAGTTCCACTTCCGCCAAAGCACAAAGCACTTTTATGTGTTCACTTTTCAAGACTGCAAGACAGCTTTACGGGCAATTTAATCGCTCTTCGACATAATCCGATGGCTGTCGAGCTGATGGATAACAATATTATAGAGGCGGCTTATCGCAATCCTGCTCAACGAAACAACACTTTCTTTATAAAAGACAAGCCTCAAGCGATACTGATCATCGAATTTGCTTTCGATAGCGAAGAATCACTCGATGCTTGTTTGAATGAAACGATAGAAGACTTCAAATCGGAAGGCACAGCTTATGATTTCAGCATAGTTAAAGGCGAAGATATTTCAAAAGTTTGGGGAGTTAGAAAAGCAGGCTTAGGACTTTTGACTAATATTCCGGGAAGTAAGAAACCTGTATCGGTGATTGAGGACACCGCTGTCAATCCTCAGAAACTGCCCTCTTACTTAGAAGAATTTCAAACGATATTAGACAAATATAAACTCAAATGTGTGTATCACGCACACATAGCAACGGGAGAGCTACACTTGCGTCCGGTTTTGGATTTGAAGGATTCATCGGACGTAGTCTTGTTTCGAAAAATCAGTAATGACATTGCGTTATTGGTAAAGAAGTATGGAGGCTCGTTAAGTGGCGAACACGGAGACGGACGTTTGAGAGGAGAATGGATTCCTTTGATGTACGGCGAACAGATTTACGATTTGATGAAGCAAATGAAGAATCTGTGGGACGAAAACGGGGTTTTCAACATAGGAAAGATAGTTGGAACGCCTCCAATGGACAAATTCCTAAGATATGAGAACGCTTCGCAAAGGCAAATCAAGACTTACTTTTCTTTCAATAAGGAATTAGGCTTGCAAAATGCCGCAGAGCAATGCAATGGTGCCGCCGACTGTCGCAAAAGTCAAGTTATAGGCGGTTTAATGTGTCCTACGTTCAAGCAAAGCAAAGATGAAGCGGACACACCTCGTGCAAGGGCTAACATAATCAGGGAATTGCTTTCATTCTCTCAAGAAAAAGACCCATTGCAATCTGAATTGATTAAAGCAGTGTTAGATAACTGTTTGATGTGTAAAGCTTGTAAGAATGAATGTCCTTCAAACGTCGATATATCTAAGCTAAAGAGTGAAGCCTTACAGCATTATTATGACGCCAATGGCTATAATGTAAGCACTCTTTTGGTGAGTTATCTTCCACGTTTGCAGGCTATGGCGAGCATTGCACCGTTTCTCTATAATTGGGTAGTGTCTTGTGGTTTCACTTCCAAAATATTAAAGAACATATTGGGATTTGCTCCTGAGAGAACTTTACCTAAGATACATAATTGCAACTTTGAGAAAGAAATAAAGCAACATTCGCAAAAGTCTTTCAAGAAAACGATTTATCTATTTATCGATGAATTCTCTCGATACCAAGATACAGAGATTGCAAAGACCACTATAAAGCTATTTTCTGTCTTAGGGTACAAGGTAAAGAAAGCTCCGATAAAGGATAGCGGTAGGACGGCAATCAGTAAGGGTATGTTGAAAAGGGCAAAGCAAATTGCAAACAAAAATATCAAGACATTGCTGCCGCTAATCGACGAAACAACTCCTTTGGTCGGAATTGAGCCGTCTGCAACTTTGAGTTTCAGAGATGAATATCCCGACTTGGTGAACTCTGACATTAGAAAGCTGACGCAAAACACCTATTTGTTTGACGAATTCTTTGCTAAGGAGATAGAAAACGGCAATATAGACAGTTCTTACTTTACAAAAGAACCTCAACATATTATTCTACACGGACATTGTCAGCAAAAGGCATTGATAGGTACTAAATTCATGGAACGAATGCTTAGTTTGCCTGAAAATTATTCCGTAGATGTTATTCCAAGTGGCTGTTGCGGTATGGCAGGAAGCTATGGCTACGAACGGAAACACTATGATATGAGTAAGAAAATTGCTCACTCTGTTTTGATTCCTGCAATCGAGAAAGCGGATTCTGATACTATCATAGCAGCTCCGGGTACGAGTTGCAGAGAACAAATAAGCCACTTCTCAAAACGAAAAGCTCAACACCCGATAGAGGTATTATATAACGCAATTGTAAACATTAAATAATCGAACTTATGAATCGACTTTACCATAAAATGCTTCAAGTGATTGACAAGTTTATGTCGAACAGATATATCCCCACATGGGTTATCGCAAGCATTGATGCAGCCATTGTAATCTTGTCAGTATTCATCTCTGGCTTTCTTATAGACATAAAAGAGCAATGGTTTAATTTCCCTTTTGACAATTACTCAATACGATTCATCGTTTTGACCGTATGTTGTACCATTCTGAGTTTGCATCTTTTCAAAATACATCGCAGCGTCATAAGATACTCATCTTTTAGCGATATGATGAGGATTTTACTCGCCATATCCTCAACAGCTGTTTTGATTTTAATCGGGAATTTCTTGTACAAACTCAACTATGACAAAGACTACATTCCTAAAGAGTTGATTTTAGTGAATGCCTGTGTTTGTTTCATCGGCTTATTTATGTTTAGAATGTTTGTGCGTTGGCTTTTTGAAAAAGCATATAAAGCCGGCGTCAATACAGAGCTAAATACCCAAGTGATAATCTTTGGAGCCGGAAGAACAGGTACTGCAACTGCCAACACACTCGTAAGTGCCTCAAGAAAATATTATATAAAGGGTTTCATAGATGATGATCCTAATTTACGCGGAAAAACAATCATGGGGCAGAAAATTTACCCTCGTGATAAGCAAGAGTACTTAATCAAGTATAAAGACGTAGATCAGTTAATTATTGCTACGAATAGAATCAGCACCGAGAGAAAAAACGAAATCTTTGAGCTGTGTCATGCCAATGGGGTGAAGGTTCTGACTGTCCCTCCAATAAAGACTTGGACTGATGGCAAATTGCAAGACCACCAGATAAAGGAAATCCAATTGGAAGACCTGTTGGGACGTGCCGAAATTACGATTAACCGCGACCTTATCGAGCAACAAATCAGCGGGAAGACGATTCTGATAAGCGGAGCAGCAGGAAGCATCGGCAGTGAGATAGTTCGACAACTTGCACGCTTTTCTGTGCGTCTTGTTCTTTTGGATCAGGCTGAGACCCCTATGTATCACATCGAGAATGAGCTGAATGATAAATTTCCTACGGTAGAGAAAGACATTGTAATAGCCTCTGTAACGGACCAAAACCGTCTTAGAGAGATTTTCAACAAGTATAAACCGCAGGTAGTCTTCCATGCAGCGGCGTATAAGCACGTTCCGATGATGGAAAGAGAACCTTACCAAGCTGCAAACAACAATATAATAGGCACAAAGTACATTGCAGACATCTCGATGGAAAATATGGTTGAGAAATTCATTATGATATCGACCGATAAGGCTGTAAACCCAACCAATGTCATGGGAGCGAGCAAGCGATATGCCGAAATATATATACAACACTTGAATCTGTTGAGCGGAAACAAGACAAAATTCATAACCACTCGTTTTGGTAACGTATTGGGTTCAAATGGTAGCGTAATACCTCGATTCAAAGAACAAATAAGATTAGGAGGTCCGGTAACGGTTACACACCCTGACATCACACGTTACTTTATGACCATTCCAGAAGCAAGTCGTCTTGTTTTGGAAGCAGGAACCATGGGTAACGGAGGAGAGATTTTCCTATTCGATATGGGAGAACCGGTTAAGATATTGTCGCTTGCAGAAAGAATGATTAAGCTTTCTGGACTCAAACCCGAAGAACAAATCAAGATTACTTTCTCAGGACTTCGTCCGGGCGAAAAACTGTATGAAGAACTCCTTACAAAGAAAGAAGACATCTTGCCTACATATCACAAAAAGATATATATAGCAAAGACAGAGGTCGTAAACTCGGAAGAAATCGACAACTGCATGGAAGAATTGCAAACAATACTATCCGAAAACAAAGAAGCTCAAGACCTAGACATAGTAAGGAACATAAAACGCTTGGTTAAGACTTTCAAAAGCAACAATAGCGTTTACGAGGAATTAGATAATGCAAATAAGAAATAAGAAATTGCTTATTGCAGGCGAAGCAAAGAGCATAAATACTCAAAGATTGAAGTCTATGTTTGTCGGTAAGTTCGAGCAAATCGAGATTACCGAAGGCATAGATTTCAGTTTCAAAAATTTTTTCAAAGCATTCTTTGCCGTAAAACGCCTTTTGAAGCGTTATCAGCCCGATTTGATTATTCTATATCAAGTAAATCTCACTGCATTTGTAACTGCCTTGGCAAAGAAAAAAGGAATTCCCACAATAGCTATTGCAATCGGTAGCGACGTTCTTCTTATGCCTAAACGGGGTTGGCTTTTTAAAAAGATATTATCCTACACTCTACAACACTCTGACGCTTATAGTGCGAACACTCCTTATTTGATGGAGCAAATGAAAAGATATTGTCTGACCGATAAGCCTTTTGCTTTATCACATCTTGGAATCACACCTATCGAAGCTTCAAAAAAGGAAGACATAGTCTTTTCTAATCGTTTGCACAAGCCGTTATACAGAATAGAGGATATAATCCGAGCTTTTGCAAACTTCGTTTCTATACCTGAATACAAAGATTGGAGATTGGTTGTTGCGGCAGAAGGAAATGAAAACAAATTGAAAGAGTTGGCAAACAGCCTTGGCATAGTCAGGAAAGTGGAATTTGTCGGTTGGCTTTCAAGTGAAGAGAACGCAAAATACTATGCAAAAAGCAGGATATTTATTTCCATTCCACAAAGTGATAGCATGCCAACAAGCCTACTTGAAGCCATGAGTGCGGGTTGCATTCCTGTGATTTCTGATCTTCCCTCTTACCGGGGTCTTGTCGAGCATGGACGCAATGCATTGGTGGTTTCGGATGAGGAAATCAGATCCGGAGATTATCTGCATAAAGCATTTGAACTCGATACTGAGGTTTTGATACGAAACAACAAAGTTTTCACAGACGAATTTGCCACCATAGAAAGCAACAAACAAAGATTGTGGGATTTGGTTGATAAGATAAGTTTGTAGATCTTTGTTTCAACAAAATGATTTGCGAAAAGAAAATATTAAAACAAAGAAAGAGATTCCTGAAATCAAGATCTATTTTTGACATTCCTTGTTTCGGCTGATTACTTGATTATCAAACCTTCTATCAATTAAATATAAAGCAATTGAAGTTTTATAACAGCGTCTGTATTTGTATAAATCAATGTAATATTTTCCTAATTTTGCATCTCTAATAAGAATTTTAAGTGAACAGATGGCGAAGCAAATTGCAAATATTATCACCGGATGTCGTATTCTTGGCAGTATTTTGTTGCTGTTCTTTCCTATATCTTCATTAGAGTTTTATATCACATATCTATTCTGTGGTTTTAGTGATATGATAGATGGATCTATTGCAAGAAAGACAAATAGTAATAGTAGTTTTGGAGCAAAATTCGATACAACTGCAGACTTTATTTTCATGATAATTGTTTGCTATAAATTGCTTCCTGCAATTCATATACCGCTGTGGGAGTGGATATGGATTATCGTAATTTCCGTCATCAAATTGAGCAATATTATTTGGGGGCTTATTAGAACAAAATCTTTAATATCTATACATAGCACTCTCAATAAAGTTACGGGGTTCGTTTTGTTTCTTCTCCCTTTAACGATACAGTTTATCGAATTAGAATATAGTCTTTTCGCAGTATGTTTAATTGCGACTTTTGCAGCAATTCAAGAAGGATACTATATCGTAACAGGAGATGAGATTACATAGACGGATGAATTCCAATTTATCGTATTAAGTAACGGAAATAAAAACAAGGTTTTAGGAGAATAAATCAAAGAGATAATTTTCTTAAACAAAAAAAAAGAGTTTCCGAATACTCAGAAACTCTTTTCCTTTCCACAAGTGCGGGTGAAGGGACTCGAACCCCCACGGT
>DEPP01000036.1 GCA_002358835.1 Bacteroidales bacterium UBA3389 | reverse complement strand
TCTTGGGATGCACACATACCTGCAAGCGGTATGTTGATATATCATATAAAGGATGAAGGAGATTATTGTATCAATTGCAATCCTGCATATCAGAAATGCGACATAGAGGAAGCCGATGGCGTGGAAAGTGATAACAGTTTGATGGCAGATGTTTTTCCAAATAGTAATTCGTACGATTTCTTTACCGATTACGCATTTCCGAATAGCAAACTATGGTCGGGAGAAGAACTCGGAAAACCTGTAACTAATATTGTGAGGGATACAAGCGACGGAATGATTTATTTTGATTTTATGCGTCCGGATAGTTCTGCCGTTATATCGACCATAAACAGTGCTGTATTTGAATCAACCATTTCTGTAAAACTCAAAGGCTTTGAACAATATGAAGGATTGTATGACTACACGCTCAAAGGCTTTGCTTTGGATACGGTAAACAGTTTTGTTACTCAATCGTTCTTTGCAGCAAATGCTTTCATTGCTGATACATTCGAAGTTGTGTTGAATAACCTTGATTATGCCACTACATACTATTACCGAGCTGTGTATTTATCGGCAACCGATACGGTTTACGGAGATTATTATACTTTTTCCACACGCGACGGACAGCCTCAGATAAAAACCAATCAAGCAACCAATGTCGGTTTGACTTCATTTACTGCAAGTGGAAAGAAGCTTATCGATGGCGATTTCCCTGTTTTGGAGTATGGAATCTTTTATGATACGATTCAAAGTTTGGATTCAACGAGTAACACAATAAGTTTTCAAGGTGATTTCACGACCTTCTCAACCGAAGTAACCGGATTGGAACAAGCAACCAAGTATTATTTTGCGGCATATTGCAAGACGGCCTTGGGAATCAAAGTAGCATCGCGTTCAAGTGTAACAACCTCGTTTGTGCCTGTTGAAAATAATGAGATAGCTGCTGAAATGACAGGTTGCGAAGGCGATGAGTTTGGAACGATTGTGGGAGAAACTCCGACAGCAGGACAAGGTAATTTTACTTACCTTTGGCAGAAAAAAATATCTTCATCATCTTGGCAAGCGGCTGATAATAACAATACAGAAAAAGATTATTTTGTTGGTGTGTTATCCGAACCTACTTCATTCAGACGTATTGTCTATTCTTTGGCGATTAAAGACACAAGCAACGTTGTGGATGTCGATGTGAAACAATCAAAAGGCGGAAAAATAAAAGCAAAGAAGGATTGGATAAGTTCCGAAATCGATACATTGACTCTTCAAAAGCATAACGGAACTATTGTACAGTGGGAGCACTCTTGTGATACTATCGAATGGAACGTTTTCTCTACTCTTTCCGATACAAGTGTGGCTTACAAACCTGCTTATTTCGATACAATGTATCTTAGAACCATGGTACGTTTTGAGCAATGCCCTGAGAGATATTCTGAAGTTCTGAAAATATTTGTTCTTCAAGATGTATCGCTTTCCGAAATGAGAGAGGGCGTTAATTATGTTGTTTATCCTAATCCTGCAAAAGATTTTGTTGAAATCAAAAACGAGGACGGACGAATCTCGGCAGTGAGATTGTTCGATGCAAATTCAAGGCAATTATTTTTTGATAACAACATAGGCAATAGTTATCAAATCAATCTTTCTGCCTATCGTGCGGGAGTTTATATCTTGAGACTTGAGACGGAAAAGGCAGTAGAGATTTATGATGTTAAATTGATAATTGCCGACTGATAATTTTGTATATAGAATACTTAGAATCATAAAATCACGTTTATATATTCAGGAATTAAAAACAAAAAAAGATAATGAGAAAAAGTTTATTGAGAACAATGATGCTTTTATTGCTGACCATGATCAGCGTAGGAGTTTTTGCCATACCGGCAAACAAACAGGCTGTAACAGTAAAACAGCCAAACGGAAAGTACCTTACATTAATCCCTTGTGGGGATGAAAATGTTCATTGGGCAAAAACAATCGACCAATACACATTGGTTAGAAACCAAGAAGGAATTTTTACTTATGGAGTTTTGGATGAGAGAGGTAATCTTGTAGCTTCAAACTATTTGGCTGCAAATGCAGAGGAAAGAAGTGCAGAGGAAAGAGCGTTTTTGGCTACTTTGCCTGTAAATTTGTTCTATTCACAAAATCAGATTGAGGCAATGAAGGCAGCATCTCCTACAGCGATGATAACAGATGGTGCAAAGTATCCGACACATGGAACAGTTAAGTTGTTGGTTATTCTTGTCGGATTTAGCGATTTGCCATTCACATATACAAATCAAGACTTCGTGAATCTTGTAAGCCAAGACAATTACAACGGAACAGGTTCTGTTAAGGATTATTACAGAGATAATTCAGACGGTCAGTTTATTATGGATATAGATGTTGCAGGTCCTTATACATTGCCAAACAGTATGGCTTACTATGGAGGAAACAATCAATATGGAAGCGATCAGAATATGGTACGTTTTGTTTCCCATTCATTGAATGCAGCAGATCCTGATGTTGATTACTCTGATTATGATAACGATGGTGATGGAAGAGTTGATGCTGTCCACATTATATTTGCAGGAACCCCCGAATCATCTACACAGATAGCAAATGAAATTTGGCCACATAGAAGTAACGTTAGTAATGAAATATTAAAGGATGGAATGCGTTTCGGACCATATTCTTGTTCGGCAGAGAAAAGAAATGTTGCAGCAATGGATGGAATCGGTACAATTTGTCATGAGTTCGGCCATGTTTTGGGATTCCCTGATTTTTATGATACAGACTATACCGGAAACGGTGGAAATGCGGTTACACCCGGCGATTGGGATTTGATGGCAAGCGGTTCGTATATGAATAACAGTGCAACACCAGTCGGATTGTCAGCTTTCGAAAGATGGATTGCAAATTGGTTTACTTTCGATACACTTTCAACAACTTCAGAAAACAATTCCCTTCCTGCATTAAACAATACAGACACAACGGTTGCATATTACGTTGAATTGAGTACTAATGAATTTTTCGTTATTGAGAATAGAAAGAAAACAGGTTGGGATACATATTTGCCGGGAGAAGGTTTATTGATTTATCATGGCGATTGGAATAAAATAAATCCTTGGTTTACATCTCACAGCAACACAATCAATATAACACCGAGCAATAGAGGTTATTTCTTACGCCCTGCTTCAGGAAACGAAGGAGATGTTGAAACGAACCGTTGTCCATTCCCGGGAGCAACAGGAAATACAAACTTTACCGATAACACAAACCCTGCATCGACTTTGAAAAACGGAACGTTGACAGGAAAACCTATAACAAACATTCGTTATGAGAATGACTCGGTTATGTTGTTTAACTTTATGTCAAACCTTCCTGCTGTTGTAACAGACACAGTTTCTGCTTCAAGCATCACATCTGGAACTGCCGTTGTTTGGAGTAAAATAGTGTATGAGCCAAGCGGAGAGGAGAATGCAATAACTTCAAGAGGTATCGTTTGGAGTACTGATCAGCAAGCAATAGCCGATTTGACAGAAGGCAGTATTACTTTCGCAGTATCTGATTCTACAAATACTTCTTATCCAACCCAACTTACAGGACTTACTCCTAGTTCAATAATTTATTGTAGAGCATACGCAACCAATGCAAATGGTACTGTATATGGTGGAACGGTACAATTCAATACAAGAAGCGGTTTGGCTACCATCACCACCCGTCCTGCTCAAAACGTAGGAATGACAAGTGCAACGGTTGAAGGAAACTATACATCTGTGGGAGAAGGTGAGTTTATCGCAAAAGGATTTACGTTTACAACAGATCCTAATGAAAATCCTGAAGTTGATGGAAATATGGTTTATGTTTCAACAGACCCAACAACAGGTTTGTTCACCTATACAATAGATACATTGACCGATGGTATGAAATATTACTACAGAGCATACGTTACAACAACTTTGGGTACAGCTTATGGAACCAAAAGAAACTTCCAAACAACTGTTCCGCCAATTGAAAACAACACAATCGGCTCTTCACAAGAGTTTTGTGTAGGAACAACTCCGCAACTATTGGTAGGAAGTGAACCTACAGGAGGAAAGGGTAATTTTACTTACCAATGGCAAGAGAAAAAACGTACAGGTAGTTGGTATACAGCAACGCAAAATTCAACCGAAAAGGATTACCAACCGGAAGTGCTTGAAGATAGCACCTACTATCGTCGAATAGTAATCTCTAACGGTATGATAAAAGATACAAGTAATACTGTTTTGATGAATGTATTGGTGTCAAGAGGTGGTAGAATCAATAAGACGGTAGGCGATACGATAGCAGTCGGAGAATCTACAGGAAACTTGGGATTGGTAGGATATAGAGGTGAAATTTTGTCATGGGAAAGACAAATAGACGAACAAGCTTGGGAAACAATCCAAAACCAACAAGCATCATATTCAGAGGTATTAAATACAGAGGCATTGTACACTTATCGTGCAAAAGTACAGCTTTCAACATGTCCGGAGGCATATTCTTCAAGTATTCAAATATATGCGAAAGACTATTCTTCATTGCAAGATGTTGAAAACGGCTTTGAATTTGTCGTAAGTCCAAATCCTGCATCCTCATACTTGACAATACAAGCACAAAAGCAAAGAGCAGAAAGTATAGTTATCACAAACGTTCTCGGACAAGTTGTTTATAGTGAAAACGATTGCGATTTGAACAACAAAACAATAAACCTTGAAGCATTTGAAAACGGAACATATTTGATTGGAATCATATCCGAAGGTAAACAATCCGTAAAACAATTGATTATTAACAAATAAAACAAAAATACAATGAACAAAGTAATAAACACAACAAAGGCTCCAAAAGCCATAGGACCATACAGCCAAGCTATATTGGCTGGTAATGGAATGCTTTTCATATCAGGACAAATTCCTGTCAATCCTGAAACAGGCAAAATTCCGGAAACAATCACCGAACAAACAGAACAAGTGTTCAAAAACATAGAAGCAATTTTGACAGAAGCTGGTTACAGCTTCAAAGACGTAGTAAAGACAACTTGTTTGTTGAATTCGATGGATGATTTTGCGGCTATGAACGAAGTATATGCGAAATACTACAACGAAATGTTGCCTGCAAGAGCAGCATACGCAGTTGAAAAATTGCCTATGGGCGTTTTGGTTGAAATCGAAACAATAGCTTACAAAGGATAATTTTAATTTAGAATAACCTTATCGGTGAGTTTGACTTCTTGTAGTCAGATTCACCGATTTTTTTTGCCATTTCAAATTTTCTATTCTTTGTTTTAATTTTCTGAAACTTGAATTCAATTTTCTGAAACGCTGTTTTGTTGAATTAAAACGAAGAGATGGAGGAGTGTGAAAAAGTTTGGGGACGTTTGATAAAAGTTGTACCTTTGCAAATTGATGAAGAAAACAAATGTATTATGAGGTGTAAGATTTTATTGTTGGTATCAGTATTGTTTTTTGTAAATATAGCATTTTCGCAAGAGAAGAATGATTGGGAAAATCAAGAGGTTTTTCAAATCAATCGTTGCTCTCCTCGTGCTACTTTCTTTCCTTATAGCAACACAAAGGCAATGATGAGCGAAGAAACGTTTAATTATCCTTGGATTTCTCCAATGAAAGCAGATTTGATTAGCCTTAATGGAAAGTGGGACTTTCACTTCTCGCCTGCAGCCGCTGAAAGACCAAGTGAAAACGATATGTTCACAAAAGGAAATCTTAAATGGGAAAGCATAAACGTTCCTTCTTGTTGGGAAATGCTTGGTTACGACTTTCCTTTGTATGTAAACGTGGATTATCCTTTTGAAAACAATCCGCCTTTTATTGATGTAAAAACACAATACAAAGGATTGTATGGAGAAAATCCTGTTGGGACTTATCACAAAACATTTACAATCCCCGAGAATTGGAACGATAAAAGAGTGTTTCTTCACTTCGATGGATTGTATAGCGGTGCGTATATTTGGTGTAACGGAAAGAAAGTTGGTTATTGCCAAGCGAGCAATAACGATGCCGAATTTGAACTTACGCAATACTTAAAAGAAGGAGAAAACGACCTTTATGTACAGGTCTTTCGTTGGACTGACGCCTCATACCTTGAAGGTCAAGATATGTTCCACATGAGCGGACTTCATAGAGATGTATATCTATTTGCTGTTGAGCCTATTTTCATTAGCGATCACTACATTACATCTGAGCTAAACAAAGAAGCCAGTTTCAAATCAGGTAGTATGAAAGTTGATTTGGAACTTGATAATCCTACAAAAAAGAAAACAGAAAAGATTATAGAAATAGAATTGCTTGATATCAAGAATCAGTTAGTTTGGAAGACGTCTTCAAAAGTTGTTATAAGCGGAGAGAAGTTCAAATACTCTATTTCAAATGACATAAAGGACGTTCAACTTTGGAATGCCGAAACTCCAAATCTTTATACCGTTATCATACGTCAAAAAGACAAGAAAGGTAAGGAAGAATTAGTATTTAGCACAAAGTATGGTTTTAGAGATATAAAGATAGCAAATAATTGTGTTTATATAAATGGTGAACGAGTGTTATTTAAAGGCGTAAACACACAAGACACTCACCCTTTGTATGGAAGGAGTATTGATGTAAACACTATGCTTAAAGACATTAAATTGATGAAACAAGCAAACGTCAATACACTTCGTGCAAGCCACTATCCTCGTCAAGCAAAAATGTATGCAATGACCGATTTTTATGGAATGTATGTAATGAATGAGGCAGATGTTGAATGTCATTTGAATTGGGCAGTGCACGGAGAGAAAGGCGGTATAACGAATGATAGCACTTGGAGGGCACAATATGTTGATAGAACCAAGGCTATGGTGCTTAGAGATAGAAATCACCCAAGTATTATCTTTTGGTCTTTGGGCAATGAAGCAGGTGGCGGAGAGAATTTCTTACATACCTACAACGCAACGGCATCTTTGGACACAAGACCTATACATTATGAGGGTGCAACAAGAGGAAAAACTCCTTATACCGACTTTTATTCGGAAATGTACCCACATCTTGATGTTGTAAAGGCTTTTGCAAAATCCGATAGCTTAAATCAACCTTATATAATGTGTGAATACGCTCACGCAATGGGTAATGCAATTGGAAATCTAAAAGAATATTGGGACGAAATAGAAAAAGGAAAAAATGCAATAGGTGGTTGCATTTGGGATTGGGTCGATCAATCAATCTATTTCCCACAAGCAATCAAGAAAGGTGAGTTTACAAAGAACGGATTTCCTTATTATTCGGCAGGATACGATTATCCCGGTCCTCATCAAGGCAATTTCATGAACAATGGCATAATTAGAGCCGATAGAGAGTGGAATGACAAACTTGCAGAAGTAAAACAAGTGTATCAATACATCAAATTCCTTTCTTTTGACAAAGATTCGCAAGAACTAACCATACTTAATAAATACGATTTCATAGACTTGGCAGGATTTTATCTTGATTACCAAATAGAAGAAAACGGATATGAAATCTTCAAAGGCAGAGTTGAATTGCCGGCTCTTGAACCAAACGATACATTAAGAATAAAACTTCCATTCGATCTAAACCTTGATCAAACAAAAGAAAGCTTTATCAATATTCAAGCAAGATTTAAGCAAGCTAATCTTTGGGCAAAATCAGGCTATGAAATGGCTCAAGCTCAATTTGCTTTGAATAAGAGAAACAATAGTTTGGCTCCTGTGGCTGAAAGCAACGATAAATTCAATGTAATAGAAGATGAAAAACAAATCACTCTTGAAAACAAAGGATTTAAGATAAGTTTTGATAAAGCAAATGGCGAAATTATTTCTTGGAAATATGCAGATTGTGATGTGATAACAGACAGAAAAGGCTCTCCTCGTTACAATAATAATCGTTGGATAGAGAATGACAGACATGGAGACAGCATTTCAAGCGATATAGCAAGCACTTTTGAAATCACTTTCAACAAAGAAAAAACAAAAGCCAATGTAAAGGTAAGCACAACTTCTGAAAAATGTCCTTACACAATAGAATACACCATTTATTCCAACAACATAGTGGATATGAAAGTAACAATGAATCCTATTGTTGAGGAATTAAGAAGATTGGGTGTAGGAATGATTTTCTCAAAAGACTTTGAAGAGATAGATTATTACGCAAAAGGCCCTTGGGAAAACTACAACGATAGACAAGAAGCATCATTTGTAAGCCGTTATTCAACAACCGTAAGCGATATGTTTACGCCTTACGCTCACCCTCAATCATGTGGAAACCGTCAAGAGATGAGAGAAATCTCTCTTTACAAGAAAGGCACAAACAAAGGCTTGAAAATAGAGGCTGAACGCCCTATTGCATTCTCTATGTTGCACTATGACGACACCGATTTCATAAAAGAAGTTCTTCACCCTTGGGAAATGACTCCAAGAAGTGAGGTTTACACACATTTTGATTATGTTCAAAGAGGATTAGGTAACGGAAGTTGCGGACCACAAACAATAGAAAAATATCAAGTTCCAAGTTCCGGAACATATAGCTTTACTTTAAGATTTTCACCTTTAAGATAAGAGAAGCAAAACAAGGAAGCAAATTACTAAATCTTGATTTCGTTCGAATGAAATCAAGATTTATTTTCCTGAAACTTGAAATTAAAAGTCGTTGCCCTCAACTCCGTAGCCGAAGAGTGCGAAATCTCCAAGTGCAACATCGTTTGGGAAGATGTTTTTCATTGCTTGGGTGATTTCCAGAACGGTTTTCATGTCGGCTTGTTTGCGATTGGTGAATCCTAATTGCTTTGCCAAGCGAAAGACGTGGGTGTCCAATGGAATTAGGAGTTTGTTTTGTGGAATGAGATTCCAAATACCGAGATCGACAATGCCGTCTTTGCGTATCAACCATCGCAATAGAAGGCATAGACGTTTGCATGCGGATTTTGTATCGCAAGGTATGCCTTTTTGGTTTGGGAAAAGCGATATTATGTTTTGCAATAATTCTAATGCGGTGTCGTAATTGCTTTGTATGGAAAGTAGTTTTGTTTCGATGTCCGGGTGTTCCGAATAAATGTAATGAAGGGTGTCGCAAAGTTGATAAAAATCCGCTTTGGTATAGAAACGATATAGGTTTTGCTTGTCGGCTTTGTATTTGTCGAATTTTCTTTCAATTATGTATTTGTAAGGAGATACCCCGAAGTCTTTATGAATCTTTTCAAGGGTTGCAAGAATTTGTTTCCTATTTCCGTATGCAATCCACGAGGATACAAAAGCCGAAATCTCTATATCTTGTTTTGAGGTATAGGATTTTGGAAACCGTATAGGGTCTTCGGCAATGAACGACTTTGTGTTGTAATTCGTTGCAAGGGTTTTCAAGAAAGAAAATTGCGAATCGTTGTTTTGCTTCATTATTTCTTCGATTCTCCTTTTAGTGATTCGTAAATCAAATCTTGTATATCCGTTCGTATGTTCATTTGAGCTAATTTGTTTGTCTTTGCATCGGGATATACTCTGTTGGATAAAAATATGAAGATTGTGTTGTTTTGTGGATCTATCCAAAAATAAGTTCCCGTAAAGCCACTATGACCGAAGCTGTCTTGGGAACAATACTTCGAACAATGATTGCTTGGAGAGGAAATCAAAGGTTTGTCAAATCCAAGACCGCGACGGTTAGAGTGTTTTTCAAAGTATCGTTTGTTGAAAGTCTTTATTGTTTCTGCTTTAAGGTATCGTTGTCCTTGATATTCGCCTTGATTTAACAACATTTGGCATATTGCAAACAAGTCTTTGGCATTTGAAAACAAGCCGGCATGTCCCGCAACTCCTCCGTTCAATGCGGCAGCCTCGTCATGCACATAGCCTTTCAAAGCGGTCTTTCTAAAGTCTATTGCTTCTATGCTCGGAACTATGTTGTCGGGATTTTGATTGTGTGCAATGGGATTGTAGGTTGTGTGTGTCAAGCCCATAGGTGTGTAGAATGTTTCTTGCAAATAGAAATCCAAACTCTTCCCGCTTAATTCCTCAATCAAATCTCCAAGCATGATAAAGCCTAAATCGCTATAAAGATATTTGTGCTTTTCTCCCAAAGATGAGGATGCTATTTCTTTGCGTATTGCTTTCTTATACTCCTTCTTTATAAATAGACTATCGCAAACTTGAACATAGGTGCTATCCTTGTGTTTGTTGTAGGCGTAAAGGTCGCTTTGTTTTTTTGCTTGCTCAAGAGAATATTTCCAAAAAGGCATAAAGGCTTTAAGTCTTGCGGTATGGGCAAGGGCTTCTTTTATTGTGATTTTGGATTTGTTTGTTCGTTTCAAATAAGGTAGGTAATCGGAAAGTTTGTCGTCAAGAGAGAATTTGTTTTCCTCGTATAACTTCATTACGGCAAGCGTTGTTGCCATTACTTTTGTCAAAGATGCCAAATCGAAAACACTGCTATCGGTTATGGCTTTTTTGTTCTCGTATGTCTGATTGCCGACATTGCGTTCGAAAACAATCTTCCCGTCTTTTGCTATCAAAACTTGGGCTCCGGGATATGCTTTTTGTTTCAATCCCTCATTGATAATGCTATCTATCCTCTCGAAACATTCAACTCTCATGCCACTTTCAATAACTTGTTCATAAGATGATAAGTCTTGTTTTTGAATCAATTCGGTTATTCCTGAAAAAAGAGGATATTTCTCACTTCCGCTTACTGGTAAATGACCTTTGAACCATTCTTTACCCAAGATTGCTTGTGCCGTTGCATGGTGAAACTCGGATAGATTTTGATACGATACAATCAATGCATCGGATTTGTCCAATGAATCCAAACTTTCCAATGTGTAAGGATTTGCAAAAAGAACAAGGATGTTTGATTTGTTAAGCTCTTGCACTTGTGCGATTGTTTCCAACTTCTCTTTGGTAAGTCCATAGTTCACTTTCTTTGTTTGGTTTACTCCTCCTGCAACAAGCGTTATTATAAGCGAATCTTGTTCCATTGCCTCAAAGATACTGTCTTTTTGTTCCGGTGTCGTCTTTTGGTCAATGAAATAGGTGTGTGTGTGATATGTATTGTTGATTTCCGATATAAAACCATCAAAATACTTTTCTTCAATGCTCAAAATACCGATTGTTTGGTCTTTTGGAAGATTCAAAGGTAGTAGGTTTTTGTCGTTTTTCAACAAAGTGATGCTTCGGCTTGCTATTTCTTTGTTTAGTTTCGTTACTTCTTTGTTTAATTCTTTTATTGTAGGTTGTTTGGCTTTTGTCTTTTGTGGTGCGATTATTCCCATGTCATATTTCCAGTTCAATACTTTACGACATTTGTCGCTTATGAGTTTTTTGCTTAGCGTTCCTTTTTCAACCGCTTCCAAAATCGCATTCATTGCATTCGTTGTATTGTCGGGCATCAATAGAATATCCACTCCTGCTTTCAAGGCAAGTACTTGGGCTTGTCCATCGGGATAATCGTTTGTCAATCCTTTCATATTCATAGCGTCGGTAAAGACCAATCCGCGAAAATGTAAAGTGTTTATAAGATAATCCTTTATTATGTTGGGATTGATTGAAGCGGGGTATTTGTATTTTTTGTTTAGGGCAGGCACATTCAAATGAGCAACCATTGCACCCCAAGCTCCCGCTTTGATGTTGTAAACAAACGGATAAATATCTACCGAGTCGATGAAATCTTTGTCGTGATTGATTGTCGGAAGTGATTTATGTGAATCAACATCTGTGTCTCCATGTCCAGGAAAATGTTTAATCACGGCCATAATTCCTGCATCCTGCATTCCTTTTGCATATTGCTCTCCGAGTAAAGCGACTTTGTGTTTATCTTGTCCGAAAGAACGGGTGTTTATAACGGGGTTTGCCGCGGTGAGATTAATATCTATATCGGGTGCAAAATTGACATGTATTCCCAAACTTTTGCATTGTTTGGCTACGATTTGTCCTAAGTCATATACAAGATGATAATTCTCCTCGGATAATGCACCGAGTGTCATCGCTCTTGGTAGAGGAGAAGCATCGGTTAGCCTCATGGCAACTCCCCATTCACCATCGATAGAAACCATTAAAGGAACTTTGCATATGGAATTGTATTTATCGACAAGTGTTTTTAACTTTTGGCTTTCTCCTTTGAAAAAACAAACTCCTCCAACTTGGTTCGAGTCTATTTCTTCCATGATTTTCTTGACGTATTTTGGTGAAGTGTCGCTATCGCTTCCTATCATGATAAGTTGTCCTACCATTTGGCGAAGCGTCATTTCGGACATTATTTTATTTACATAGCTATCTCTGCCGTTACGTTTTTTTATCAGGTTTTGAGAGTGGCAAAACGTTGTAACAACAACAAGTAATAATGAAACTAAGATGAATTTTCTCCTCATATTTTGGTTTTTTAACCCTGCAAAGATAGTTATTTTGGTTTTATTTCGTATCTTTGTCAATTGAATTTTGAATAAACAATTCGGTATGATAACTATAGATAGATTGAAAAGTCCAAAGGCAGACGTGTCTACTTTGATCGTTTTGCAGAAAGATGAGCGGGGTATGGTTGAATCCAAACTTCTTGATGTCGAAATTTTGGATTTTGTCAATAAGGAATTGAAGGAAAATAATAGAACGTTTTTTACTTTCAATAAAATATCGCATTGGCTTGTTGTTGCGGTTGTCGATATTGTTGAACCGCAATATAAGAGTGTTGAGGCTTTGAGAAAATTGGGCGGTAAGTTGCTTGATTTTTGTGATAATGAGTATATAAAGCATCTTCAGTTTGTTTCGACTTTGCCAAAGATATATGCAATGGGTTTTATTGAAGGAATGATTTTGGCAAGTTATACCTTTGATGTTTATAAAACAGATCCAAAAAAGTGTATTCACCCATTCGATATATTATCCGTAGTTCATTCGGAAATAGAAAGTAAGGATATAGAAGAATGTCTTATAATTGCAAGAGCGGTTGAAAGGTGTAAGGATTTGGTAAATGAGCCTTATTGTAGTTTGAATGCGGAAGGCTTGGCTGCGGCTTTCGTAAATATGTCTCACGAAGCGGGAATAGATGTTGAGGTTTGGCATAAGGATAAGATAGAGTCTGAAAAGATGGGAGGATTGCTCGCTGTCAATAAAGGAAGTGTTGATCCCCCTACGTTTACTATAATGACATATAAACCCGAAAGTGCAATCAATGAGCAACCTCTTGTATTTGTCGGAAAGGGACTTGTGTATGATACAGGTGGATTGAATTTGAAGCCGGGTGATTATATGAACGATATGAAGGAAGATATGGCCGGAGCTGCGATGATGGCATCTGCAATTTACGCTGTCGCATCCTTAGGACTTCCTATTTATATTGTCGGATTGTTTCCTTCAACGGATAATAGACCTTGTGGTAATGCTTATGCGAGTGGTGATATTATAAATATGTATGACGGAACTAATGTTGAGGTTGTTAATACCGATGCTGAGGGACGTTTGATTTTGGCTGACGCTCTTGCCTTTGCTAAATCGTATTCTCCGTTCTTGGTTGTCGATTCTGCGACTTTGACAGGTGCTGCCTCGAGAGCGATCGGTCCTTACGGAATAGCAGCAGTGCAACAAAAGGCTGACAAATATATGTCGCTGATGAAACAATGCGGAAACAATACTTATGAACGTATAGCAGAGTTTCCGTTTTGGGAGGAATATGATGAATTGATTAAATCTGAGATTGCAGATATTAAGAACTGTGGTCCCGGAGAGGGAGGTATGATTACGGCAGGTAAATTTTTGGCTCACTTTACCGATTATCCATATCTGCATTTAGATATAGCAGGAGTGGCAATGT
>DEPP01000086.1 GCA_002358835.1 Bacteroidales bacterium UBA3389 | reverse complement strand
TGGGGCGATAGCGGAAAATACAATGGCTACTTCTATGCATCAGAAGCATTCGTTCGCTACAAAACAATAGACATTCAAATAAACAAAAATGCTTTGTCATCTGAAATGAAAGCAAAATTAGGCTTGAAGTAAGAGAATCATTTTTAGGATATAAATAACCCAAGCGGGCGTTTGAACTTGCAAAGTCAAGACAAACGTCTGCTTTTTTTTGCTCTATGTCTCGGATTTAATGATTATATCCCATAAAACAAAGAAATGTATGATTCTCTCGGGATTAAATGAAACAAAACAGAGATTAGAAAGAGATTCTTTCGGTATTGTGAAATTTTAACAAAGATTTTAAGATTTGTTTTTCGGTGTGTTTTTGAGCGAAATCGGTGTTTGGAAGGTTGAAAATCAAGATTTGTTGCAATAAAATCAAGGATTGGAAGATTAAAACAAAGATTCGGAGAAATAAAACAAAGAATCGTTTGAACGAAACAGCGTTTTATTTTTTCTAAAACGGCGTTTTGGTTTGTTGAAATGCCGAAAAAAAGACTCGAAACTTTGTTTGGATTGAATGAGAATTTAGTTTTTGAATGTTTAATGTGTTGATTTAGTGTGATTTAGTAAAATTCTAAAAAATTGAATATTTGACGTGAAGTTTATATTTGAGGATGTTTTTTCGATTCTCTAAGTTAAAAAACATTAAAATAAAAACTTAAGATTGTTAAATAAATACAATAAAAGACGTTTTCTTGTCGTTTTCAGATTCGATGAAAGAGAGATAGAACGATAACTGAGAATAATTGCAACTGAAGTGTTTTTTAGTTTTTTTTATTTCAAAAAACAATTTAGGGATATTATTTATCGTTAGAGGAAAAGAAGAAATTAACCAAACTACATTAAAATACGAAAATGAAAAGATTGTTTTTAACAACCGCATTGCTGACAATGATAGCTTTGACAGCGTGTACGAACAAGAAAATGGAAGATCAGTTGATCAGTCAGAAAGCAATGAATGACTCAATCGAGGCTGTGTTGGCAAGCAAAAACGCAGAGATGGAGATGTTGTTTCAACAGCTCAACGAGATTGAAGAAAGCCTTACGATGGTTACAAGTAAGTATGCAGACGTTTCAAAGTTGAAAGATAAAACAGGAGAAGTTAATGCAGATACTCGCAGTCGTATCACAGCACAAATTCAAGACATCAACGAAATTCTTAATACCAACAAGCAAAAAGTTGATCAGTTGAATAGTCAATTGAAGAAAAGTGGTAAGAATAACAAAGAATTGACTGCATTTATCGAGAAACTACAAAGCAGAATAACAGAACAAGAGGAGGAAATCCAATTGCTAACAACAGAATTGCAGAAAAAACAAATCGTAATCGAAAATTTGAATAAGAATCTTGATGAATTGACAAAGCAAAGTCAAAGAAAAGATGAGCATATAATGAAGATAGAGGAAGAAAAGAATACTGCATATTACGTTGTCGGCACTCGAAAGAATCTTATTGACCAAAAGATAATCAATCGTAAAGGAGGATTCTTGGGGATCGGAAAGAGAAGTGCTGTAAGCAGTGATAGCGATATGCAAAACTACACAAAGATTGATATTCGTAAAGTAACCGAAATCAAATTGTCGGGAAAGAAAATCAAGATTCTTACAAGCCATCCGAGTGGTTCTTATAAATTGGTAGGTGATGCGAAGAAACCGACCGCAATACAAATCAATAATCCATCGGAATTTTGGCAAAAGAGTAAATTCCTTGTAGTTGAGATAGATGATTAAGATATACTGATTTGATTTTTTCGGGTTTCATACAAATCAAGTTTGGGGAGAACGATTTCGCTTTCCCCTTTTGTTTTTCTTATCTATGCAATGAACTTTATATTTGCTTTATTCTTCTTGCTGAAACAAAGAAACGATTTTCTCTTTTCAAGAAAGAATTTTTCGAAACAAAGAATTAAAAAAATGAAACAAAGATTCGTTAAACCTCTTTCTAAAATCGGTGTTTTTGCTACTTTGAATTACTCAAAGAGATTGCGTTTTCAGAATAATTAAAAAAATGTTTCGTTCTCTCGTGTTTTTTTTGTATTTTTGCCAATTACTATGACGGAAGAAAAACACTTAATCGACATAAAAAACAAAAGGGCTTCGTTTGAATATTTTTTTGTTCAAACCTTTCGTGCGGGCTTGGTGCTTTACGGAACCGAGATAAAATCGATACGAGAGGGTAGGGTTAATTTGTCCGATGCTTATTGTATGTTTGATAAAGGAGAATTGTGGGTGCACAATATGCATATTTCGGAATACAGATTCGGCTCCTACTACAATCATGAGGTGAAACGAAATCGTAAACTTTTGTTGAAAAAGAATGAATTAAGAAAGTTGGAAACCAAAAGCAAAGAAAAAGGATTTACTATCATACCTACGTTGTTGTTTGTTGATGAGAGGGGTTATGCAAAGTTAGAAATAAGTCTTTGTAAAGGAAAACACTCTTACGATAAACGCGAAACAATCAAACAGAGAGAAAATAAAAGAGAATTGGATAGGGTTATGAAATACTAAACCATTGAAAATACAGTAAATTATCGATAGAAAAAAATATGAAAAGAGTACTTTTATTTATTCTTGCAATGATATTAACCCTTGGAGTTTCTGCTCAGGGTTTTGTGGTTAATGGTTTCTTAAAAGGAAGCAAGAGAGGAACAGCCACATTGAGGATTTATTTCAAAGATGGTAATGAACAACTTGATAGTGCCGCAATTGAAAAAGATGGAAAGTTCTATTTCAGAGGTCAAATCTTGGAACCTGTGCCTGCATTGTTGACTTTGAATGATAAAAAGGCGTACAGGCTTTACTTAGAGCCGGGAAAGACGATAGAAATCAAGTTGAATCCAAACGGAAAGAAGAAAACACAGATAAAAGGCTCAAGTTTGACTGACAAATGGTATGAGATAGTTACACCGAAAGCCAAAGAAGACTACGATGTTCATTTGGAACGTTTGGATAATTGGGTGATAAATAATCCTGAAGACATATTTTGTGCAGATATAATAGCATCTTATCTTGCTTATAAATGGGATTATGATGATTTGTCTCGTAGTTTGAACACCTTGAAAGGCGAGGCGTTGAATACTTATCACTATCGCCATTTGACAGAACGTTTGAAACTTATGCAGAATCTTAAAGTCGGAGGAACAGCTCCTGATTTCACAGCATCGGATATTCAAGGCAAATCGCAAAGACTTAGTTCTATTGTAAGGAAGAACAAATATACCTTGCTTACATTCTGGGCTTCGTGGAGTTTATCGGCAAGAGAAGAGAACCCGGATTTGATTAAGGTTTACAATAAGTTCAAATCAGCAGGTTTTGACGTTGTGGGATTTTCTTTAGATGACGACAAAAATGCGTGGAAGCAAGCTGTGTCAGAAGATAAGTTGCCTTGGACACAGTTAAGCGAGTTGAAAAAATGGGAAAGCAAGGCTGTGAAGTCTTATCTTTTGAAAACAGTGCCTTATAATGTGCTTATAGATGGAGATAACAAAATAGTGGCGTTCAATTTTAAACCTTACCAATTGCGAGATAAGCTTGCAGAACTTACAGGCAGTCAAGGATTCTTGTTGGAAGGGGAAATTGCAGGATTGGATGAAGGTGTCATTACATTGGATCTTTTGAAAGCAGATGGCGTAAAGGAAAGAATGAAAACCAAAATAGTGAACGGATTATTTGCATTTGAGGGATATGTCGATAGAGTTTGTATGGCAACTTTGAATTTGCCGACAAGAAGTGGTAGTATTTCGTTCTTTATGGACAATAGCAAGATACGAATAGAGGGAGACTTAAATGATATAGATAATGTTGCAATTGAAGGCTCTGAAAGCAATGATGAGTTCTTGCAAATTGCAAATCGTTGCAACAGACAAAAGAACCCTATGCAGTGTTTAATGAATTATGTTATTGAAAACCCTCAAAGCATTTACTCTCCTTTCATTTTGAGTTCTTATCTTGTACCTTATTTGAATAATAATGAGTTAAGAGAAATCTTTTCTCAACTATCGGGCGATGCAACTCAAATGTATCAATACGATTTGTTGAAAAAACACATAGCAGAACTTGATAACAATGAGAAATTGGGCGAAAAGGTTAAGGATTTCAGCCTTTCTGATGTGAATGGAAAGCAGATCAAGTTGATGGAATTTGCATCTCAAAACGAATGTACTTTGATTCATTTCTGGGCTTCTTGGGATGTGAAGAGCTGTGAAACGAATAAGGAATTGAGATTGCTGTATAATAAGTATAAGTCTGAGGGATTTAATATCATAAGCGTGTCTTTGGATGACGATAGAGCATCTTGGTTGAAGGCAATAAAGACTTACGGAATGCAATGGACGAATGTGTCTGATCTTAAGCGTTGGAATAGTATCATAGTAATGTTGTATGGCTTAGAATACATACCTCAAAACATTCTAATCAACAAAGAGGGAAGGGTAATTGCAAAGAATATTTCTTATTCTGACCTTAACCAAAGATTGTTGTTGATGTTGATGAAATAAAACCAAGAAACAATTTGCGGAAATAAAGAAAGAGAATCTTAAAACGAAGTAATAATTATTTGATTGTTAAGTATGGGTAAAATAAATCTTGTGGGTGATAAACCGATTTGGAAGTTTGTGCTTCAGTATATTTTGATTGTGATAGGTATAATGCTGTATTGTTTCAGCTGGTCGGTATTCTTAGTTCCTGCACACATAATTGGTGGTGGCGTTGTCGGATTGGCAACAATTGTTTTCTATCTTACAGGCATTCCGATCGGTGTAACAAACTTTGCAGTCAATGGAATATTACTCATAATCGGCTATAGAATTTTGGGAGGCAAGTTCGGGTTGAATACAATCATTGGAATGGTTACGGCTTCTTTGAGTTTGATTTTATTCCAACAAATATTGGAAGTCCAAAATATGGATTGTTTCAAGTTCGAAAACATGGAATTGGTGACCAGAGCAATACTTGGAGGGGTAGTTTCGGGAATAGGTATCGGTATATGCTTTATTAACGGTGGTAATTCAGGCGGAAGTGATATTATTGCTTTGATTGTAACAAAGTATAGAAACGTTTCACCGGGTTCGGTCATACTTATAGTGGACGCATTCGTAATTGCATCGACTCTTTTGGTGCCAGACGGTTTGGGAGTTGAAGGTATGGTTTATTGTTATATTGTTTTGGTTGCATTCACTTATACTTTGGATTTGGTGGTTGAGGGACAAAAACAAACATATCAAATAACTATCATGTCGCAATTGAACGAACAGATAGCCGATGCAATAGGTAACGAAGTCAAACGCGGAGTTACGCTCCTTAATGGTTGGGGTTGGTACAGCAAAAAAGACCAAAAAGTATTGTTAGTCATTGCTCAGAAAAAAGATAGAGTGGAGATAATGCGTTTAGTCAAAACAATAGACCCTAATGCCTTTATTTCCGTTGCCAAAACTCAAGGTGTATACGGTAAGAATTTTGATACGATAAAGCACTAATTGTGATTAGTCTTAACGAAATGATATTCGGGCGAAATATGCAGGGAAGTAAAAATGTTTCTTGCTTGTTTCGCTCGTTTTTTATTTTGTTTTGTGTGTTTGTTTCATTGCTTGGGACTTCTTGTTCGAAGAAAGAGACAGACTCAAACAAGAAAGTATTTCGCTATAATGAAGTTGCAGGAATTGCATCTTTGGATCCCGCCTTTGCTAAAGACCAAGCCATGATTTGGGCAGACTTACAATTGTACAACGGATTGGTACAAACGGATAAGGAATTGAATATTTGTCCTTCGATAGCAAAGTCTTGGGAAATCAGTTCCGATGGTTTGGAATATCGTTTCTATTTGAGAGATGACGTATTCTTTCATCCACACAAACTATTCAAAGGGAAAAAACGCAAAGTTGTCGCTTCGGATTTTGTTTACAGCCTGAACAGAATTTTAGACGAGAAGACAGCGTCTCCGGGTAGGAATTTCTTTACCTGTATCGAGAAAACCGAAAATGGATATAGTATCATAGCAGAGAATGACTCGGTTTTGACAATCCGCCTCAAAGAACCGTTTTCACCATTTCTTGGAATCCTCTCCATGCCATACGCAAGCGTTGTAGCAAAAGAAGTGGTTGAACATTACAAACAAGATTATAGAAAAAATCCAATAGGCACAGGACCGTTCAAATTCAAGATGTGGAAAGAGGGAGTTAAACTTGTGATGCTTAAGAATGAAGATTATTTTGAGAAAGACTCACTTGGTAATTCTCTTCCTTACTTAGATGCGGTTGCAATCACCTTTATAATAGACAAACAGTCCGTTTTCTTGGAATTTGTCAAAGGAAACATCGATTTTATCTCAGGAATAGATCCTAATTATAAAGATGAAGTACTGACAAGAAGCGGAAAACTGCAACCGAAGTACCAAGACAAGATACAGCTTCTTACTCAGACTTATCTGAATACCGAATATCTCGGATTTAGAATGGATTTGAATTCACCGCTTCAAGATAAGAGAATACGCCAAGCAATAAACCATGGATTCGATAGGGAGAAAATGATAAAGTATTTGAGAAACAACATAGGCGTTGCGGGCAAATGGGGAATTTTACCTCAAGGTTTGGCAGGTTTTGACTCCACTGCAAAAACTTATAACTACGATCCGCAACTAAGCAAAGAACTTTTGGCTCAAGCAGGATACCCTAATGGTGAAGGCTTATCTGAAATTACTTTATCAACCACAGCTTCCTATCTTGATTTGTGTAAATACATTCAACAGCAACTTGGATTGCTCGGAATAAAAGTAAAACTCGACGTAAACCCTCCTGCAGCCCTTCGTGAGAATATGGCACAGGGAAAATCGGAATGGTTTCGTGGCAGTTGGATTGCCGATTATCCGGAGGCAGAAAACTATCTTTCGCTTTTTTACAGCCCTAATCGCTCTCCTAAGGGTTCGAATTATACAGCCTTTTCCTCAAAAGAATATGACCGACTATATGAAAAGGCAAGAGGAGAAACCGATTTGGAAAAACGAATCAAACTCTACGAACAGATGAACGCCATTTTGTTGGAAGAAGCTCCAATAGTGGTGCTTTATTATGACCAAGTGCTTAGGTTTACTCAAAAAAACATAAGTGGTTTAGAGCCGAATCCTATGAACCATTTGGTGTTGAAGTATGTCAAAAAGCACTAACAGAGCTTTCGAACATAGAATCAAACCTTCAAAAAGAGTAAAAAATCTGTCTTTTTAAGCGATTGATTTATTGCTGTTTAGAAATTCGAAATTCTTTCTTTATTTCGCTGAAATGAAACTTGATTTCAGTAAACTGTTTCTTTGTTTTAGAAAATCCTTTCTTGAAAAGAGTTTAATGCTTTTCTCAGTTCTGTTTTTTGAGTATTGATTTTCGAGATGTTTTTGTCGGATTTTGTCGATGGAAATAGAAAAAATGTCAGTTTCTATCCTTTTTTTGAATCGAATTAAAGGCATTTTGTCAGATAGAACTCTTTGGAACGAAAGTTGTTCCTTATAAAGTAGTTTAACAGAAATAAGATTATGGAAACGACAAACAAGAAAAATGAGAATTTGAACCGCTTTGCACACAATTTAATCGAACAAGCAAAGCAGGGAAAGCTCGATCCGGTAATCGGAAGAGATGAAGAGATCAGACGTGTCTTGCAAATACTTTCCCGAAGAACTAAAAACAATCCCGTACTCGTCGGAGAACCGGGCGTAGGTAAGACTGCAATCGCCGAAGGTTTGGCTCAAAGAATCTTTAAGAAAGATGTACCCGAAAATCTTAAAGACAAGCTGATTTATTCTTTGGATATGGGTGCTTTGATTGCCGGAGCAAAGTACAAAGGTGAGTTTGAAGAAAGACTCAAAGGCGTAGTCAATGAAGTGATTGCCTCAGATGGTGATGTGATTCTTTTTATCGATGAAATACATACGCTTGTCGGGGCAGGTGGTGGCGAAGGTGCAATGGACGCTGCAAATATCCTCAAACCGGCTCTTGCAAGAGGTGAATTGAGAGCAATAGGTGCGACAACGCTTGCCGAATATCAGAAATTTTTTGAAAAAGATAAAGCCTTGGAGCGACGATTCCAAATGGTGATTGTTGATGAGCCTACCGTAAATGATACAATCAGTATATTGAGAGGCTTAAAGGAAAGATACGAAGTTCATCATCATGTACGGATTAAAGACTCTGCCATAATAGCTGCTGCACAGATGTCGGCAAGATACATAACCAATAGATTCTTACCCGATAAGGCAATAGATTTGATTGATGAGGC
>DEPP01000079.1 GCA_002358835.1 Bacteroidales bacterium UBA3389 | reverse complement strand
CAAGTCATAGTAAGGATAGTCTCCTGCTTCCCATTCATAAACACCATTACCATTTTGGTCAAAGAAAGGTGCCAAGAATTTAGATTGATTCTTGGAAACATCTCCATGAGCAGGCCAATTTTTAATAGCATCTGTTGCTCTTGAAGCATCTATACCTACAACTGTTTTGTTATCTGCAGCATATTCAAATCCTGCTACGAAATACTCAACTTCTGATCTTGTGATTATAAAATGCTTATCCCATTTTTCACAAACAGATTTGTCAATTGATGCGTTTCTGTCAACTGTCAATGGTCCCGGCCAGAAGTCGTCTCCATCTTGACCGAATCTCAACGCAGCAACACGCAACTGATCGTTGGCATCCATACCACCAATCCACAAAGCTGCACAATACATGGCCGTACTGTTACCGTCTTTTGGAACAAAGTAACGTGCTGTAGAGCCATCATACCACATATTTCCTGAAGTATTGATACGTGCTCGAACATTGTTTATGTTCAATTCTGCAGAACCTTGTCCTCTACGACATCTTTCCAATTCTGCTTTCTTTGCCGGCTTTTGTTTTACTCCTTTAACAGCCTCAGCTTGAGCGATGCCACCGACAAGTAACAAGCACATCAATAACAATGATACTTTACTGCTAATATATTTCATATGTTTTCTATTTTTCCGTTATACATTTTAGAACTGATAAGACACTCCCAAGTAAACCATTCTAGGTGTTGAATAGAAGTAGTTTGCCATATCCATATACATTGCATAATAATCTCTGTATGATTGCTCATTCAATTTACCTGCAATGATAGTTTGTGTTTCAGGGTCTGTCAAATATCCGTTGTCTTCAGGGTCTCCAGTAACTCCGTAAACGCCTCTGATATTCTTAACATTGAACACGTTAGTTATTCTCGCAAACAAATTCAATACTGTCAACTTCTTACCAACATTGATATTGTAAGATTTATCAACGCTCAAGTCAACACGGAATGACCATGGCAAACGAGCTCCACGATAACTACCTACGATAGTTTGTTGCAAGTTACTATGATATTTTGTGTATGGAGCACCTGATTGAATAACTCCTGTTACGTTAAATCCAAAGTTTTGCAACCAACGGAAGTTCTTAACAACTTCATTACCATCTTTATCAACAGAAACTCTTGAAGACACAGGTCCGTTGTATTTGTCTCCACCCAAATAACGGAAGTCTAAGTTCACCTTAAACTCATGTCTTCTATCATCTGAGATAGGGAACAACATCTTGATATTAGGATAACCTGCTTTAATCAATGAAACGATTGTTGAAGAAGGAAGACCTGTTGTACCTTCTGCATATTGCAATGTATAGTTTGCATTGATTCTAACATTCTTTGAACGTCTCAAATCGTATGAAATAGTGAAACCTTTTGTAGTTCTGAAGTCTTGGTTGTCATAAGAATAATACAAGTTTGTAGGGTCAGCACCAACATATTGTACCAAAGCAATCAAATCTCTTGTTTGCTTGTAGTAAGCTGTAATACCCAATGCTGAAGAAGAAGACAATACTTGTTGGAATCCTAACTCGTAGTTTGTAATCTTTTCAGGTTTCAAGTTTGGATTTGTCAAAGCAGCTCCTGACATTTTCTCCATATATAGGTAACTTGCATAATCTGCTTGCCAATATCCAGCACCCGGTCTTCTTGCAATCACATCATAAGAAGCCTTGAACTCAGATTTATCAGATACAGGGAAAGAGAATGCGATACGAGGCATAACTACGATTTGAGGTTCATAATCTTTGAACGCATCTGTAGATATTACACTTGGCAAACCTGTTTCAGACAATTCACCCTTTCTGAATGGCAAAGGTTGTCCTGATGAACCAGAAATATCATTAGGGTTTGAAACGACCTCTCCGTTTACATTATACCAAACATTACCATTTTGATTACGGAAACCTCTGATGTCAACATTTTCCAATGATGAATTAGATGAAAGTTTGTCTACATATACTATATAATCATCTCCGATAGTAGATACGATATCTCTTCCGGCTGCTCTCAACTCTCCTGCAGTGTAAGAAGAATACAACAAATAAGGGTCTTTCAAACCTTGTTGATTTCCATCGAATCTGTCAACACGAACACCAACATTGAAGATCAAGTCATTGAAATAGAACTTATCTTGAATGTAACCTGCTGCATAAATAGGTTCCCATGCTCCGATATTTCTTTGACCATTTGTTCCATTGAAGAATTCTTGCAATGATTGTTTGCCTGTGATCTTATTTCCTCTGTGGTCATATCCATAATAGCTAACCAATGAAGAACTACCACCTGTATTATACAATTCATCTGCAGAGAACATATCCAAAGAGAATGTTGATGGATCATAGCTATCGATGTCGATATATTCTGTACCATCTATAGCCAATCCCAAGTGTTGACGAATTTGTTTATCAAAGAAAGTTTGGCTACCTGCGTCATATTTACGATCGTATGTTACAACAGGATACATTCCGCTTTCATCTATAATTGGATTATCCAAATCTCTATACAACAAGTGTTGGTTTGCTTCTTGCTTCATTATAGTCCACAAAGCTGAAGCAGCTAAAGAGTAACCTCTGTTTATTGATTGGTCATATTGGAATCCCAATTCGATAGAATGTTTTCCTATATCGGCAGAAACTCTCGCTGCTGCGTATATATATTGTGCTTCTGATTTAGAGTAAGATGAACCTACAACACCTACGTTTGTAAACATACCATAAACTGATTGAGGACCGTCACCATTAACTAAACCATTGAAACTTCTGATATAGTCATAATTTATCAAATATGGCTGAAGTTCACTGAATGATTCATCGAAGAACAATTGCGATGTATATGCAGACAAACTAGGATTGTATTCAGATGGAGTATAATCAACTTGATAATCCATCCAACCATTATGTTCGTAAACATATTCTTTTGTACCATCACCATCTATGTCCATTCTGGTCAACTCATACATAGGTCTCTTATGTGTACGGAAAGTTCCAACATGTCCGTAACGGAAGAAATCATCGCCATGATCTTTATTATAAGCTTCACCATATTCTTTAGAATAAGATGCTGTCAAGTTAAAGATAACATCTTGTATTAATGAAGAACTATCTGTTGGGAATTTTTGAGTAAAATCTCCCATTATTTGATAGCTGTAACTTTTGCTTTCTGAGTTATTGTAGTTATTCATCAACATAGAAGAAACTCCACCACTCATACCTATACCAGTTACATATTCTGCATTGATTTGCAACAAGCTATTCTTAGAGAAGCGGAAATCCAATCCTCCTTCTACATATATTGAATTTGACCACAAATTAGGTTTACGACCAACTCTCTCGAAATCTTGCATTGTCAAGAATTCTGCAGCGTAGTTCACAGCGCCTGTATTTGGATCATAAACCAACGGATTTTGTTTTAGGTTTTCCAAAACATCATCCTTTATCATATAATATCTTCTGTCCTTTGGTCTGATATATGCATCGGCTGCATAAGTAATAAATCCGGACAAACGATATCCGATAACACTATTTGTTGCACCAGATTCATCTTTCTTCTTCCACAACGGACCTGTAAAATAGAAAT
>DEPP01000035.1 GCA_002358835.1 Bacteroidales bacterium UBA3389 | reverse complement strand
GTAAGCGATTCAAAACAAGGCGTCTATCAAAGTCACCATTCATCTGCTAAACTATCCTCAAATTAAATATTGGAGGAATTCTGTTTATGGATGAAGAAAAAGTTACTCTTTGGAAACAACGCATGACATCGTTTCGATCTAGTGGATTATCTATCAAAAAATGGTGTAGGGAAAATCATATCGCACCGCCTACTTTCTACTATTGGAGATCGCGATTAGAGAATGAGATCGTTACAAATCAACCAACATTTGTTGAGGTAAAGCAAATAGAAAAGACTATTGTGGCTACTCAATCACACCATATTGCTATGTCGTGGAAGGAATTGCATTTTGAAATCGCGTCTAAGGAGGAAGCAGATCTGGCCGCATATTTTATTCGCCAGCTGCAATCGTCATGTTAGAAAATTTCAGCAAAACCGCTTCACATATCATCTTTGCATGTGGAGCAACCGATTTCAGAAAGCAAACCGAAAGCTTATCTTCTTTGGTTTCGGCTAATTTTAACCTGGATCCATACGAAGCCGATTATATATTCGTGTTTTGCAACAAAAAGAGAAATGCAATAAAAATGCTTCGTTACGATCATAACGGATTTGTTCTTGCTAGCAAAAAGCTTTTGGACGGTATGAAATTTCAATGGCCAAGGACACCTGATGAGATAACAGAGGTGACACAGCAGCAGCTAAAATGGTTATTAGATGGCTTGTCCATCGAACAAAAAACAGCACATCACGAAGTGAAAATGTCAAGCGAAACTAGTTGTTTTTAGTAGAGAAAATAATCGCCACAACCCTTGAAAAATCAGCACTTTTCAGGGGTTGTGGCGATTCACTTTTAGAAAAAAATATGGTATACTTATTGTAGATTTTAGAAGGTAGGTATTCCCATGACAGAACATGAAGAACTTCTCATGCTACGTGCATTAGTTGAAAAACAAAAGAAGGAAATAGAGAAAAAGGATGAAACCATCCGTAGACAAAATATTCAAATTGAAAGCATGCTACAGGCATTGTTACATGCGAGAAAACAAAGATTTGGCCGCTCATCGGAAGCAACAGAATTTCCTGGACAGTTAAGTTTATTTGATACCAATGAAGAACTAGCTAACGCATTGGAAGAGGCTGTGGAGGAGATCACTGTTCCTTCTCATAAAAGAACACCTCGTAAGCCGGGAGTTCGTAAAGAAATGCTATCCTCATTGCCAAAGCAGATTGAAGAGTATGTGATTAATGACGAGGATACCTGCAGCGAATGCGGAAGTCCATTAGAAGTGATCGGAAAAGAAATCGTGCGTACAGAAGTGGAATATGTACAAGCTAAATTGGTCGTAAAACAGATTGTCCGCCAAATTGCAAAATGTACAAAATGTGGAACAGAGGGAAGTGAAAATCCAAATCAGCATTTTGAAAAAGCAGCAATACCTACTAATATATTACCTCATTCTATCGCGACTCCATCTCTGGTTGCACATGTAATTCAGCAGAAATTCTGTATGGGTGTTCCTACAAACCGTATGGAACGTGAGTTGTACAGTGCTGGACTTGTTATTTCTCGCGCCAAGCTGTCCTATTGGATCATACGATGTAGCGAAGAATGGTTAACACCAATCTACAACCGTATGCACGAAGTGTTGATGACTTGCGAAATCCTACACATGGATGAAACCCGTATCCAAGTGAACAAGGAGGAGGGACGAGCCCCAAGCACCAATTCATTTATGTGGGTAATCCAAAGTGGTGCATGTGAAGAACTGAACGCAACTTATTTCTTTTACTCGCCATCGAGAAAAAAGGAGATTGCACAGAAGCTTCTCACTGGATTTCAAGGATACCTAACAACGGATGCCTACAAGGTCTATGAGTTTCTCGGCGATGAGAACATTAAGCACAACTTCTGTTGGGCCCACTGTCGAAGATACTTTATAGAAAGCATCCCATTGGACACCAAAGGAAAAGAACTTCCAGGTTCCAAAGGAGCAGAAGCAAGGGAGCTTATAGATACCTTGTTCCAAATAGAAAAGAAAATAAAGAATCTCTCCTATGAGAAAAAGAAAGAAAAGCGTCAGGTTGCATCGCGTGCAGCTCTAGATGCCTTCTGGTCGTGGTGTGAAGAAACACTTGCTATTCCGACCACAAATGATAAGCTTACCAAAGCATTGAAGTATGCAACGAATCATAGAAGTAAGCTAGAAACATTTTTAGAAGATGGTCGTTTGGAGATATCCAATAACTTATGCGAATCTCACATTCGCCCTTTTGCAACAGGTAGACGTTCCTGGCTATTTGCAGATACTCCAAAGGGTGCTACTGCGAATGCAATCGCTTATACACTTGCGGAAAGTGCAAAAGCAAATGATCTGAACGTATATGAGTATTTTAAGTACCTATTTGAGCAGATGCCAAACAACGATTATTGCAACAATCCAGAGGTGATTGATTCCTTGTTGCCTTGGTCGAAAGAACTTCCAGATATTTGTCATCTATCTTACAACAGAAAAAAACATGTGTAAAAAATAGGCGTATGGCCAGTGTAGCATGAATTTGCTAGATTGACTATACGCCTTGTTTTGAATCGCTTAC
>DEPP01000015.1 GCA_002358835.1 Bacteroidales bacterium UBA3389 | reverse complement strand
ACCACCACCCATTGGGTGATCAACTGGGTTCATAACAACACCTCTTGTACGAGGTCTTCTTCCTAACCATCTTGATCTTCCTGCCTTACCTGAAACTTCAAGGTTGTGCTCTACATTAGAAACAACACCTACAGTCGCACGACAAGCCTGCAAAATCATACGAGTCTCTCCTGAAGGCATCTTTATGATTGCATACTTTCCATCTCTTGACATAAGTTGAGCGTAAGCTCCTGCGCTTCTAACCAATTTTGCTCCTTGTCCAGGATTCAATTCTATGTTATGAATCATAGTACCGAAAGGAATATCGCGAAGCAATAATGTATTACCTATTTCAGGGGCAACTCCTATACCTGACATAATAGTCTGACCGACCTTCAATCCGTGAGGAGCAACGATATATCTTTTCTCTCCGTCTGCGTAGCAAACCAAAGCAATACGTGCGGTTCTGTTTGGATCGTATTCTATCGTTTTCACAACAGCAGGTATGCCGTCTTTTTCTCTACGAAAATCTACAAAACGATACAATTTCTTGTGACCACCACCAATATATCTCATGGTCATCATTCCTTGGTTGTTTCTTCCGCCACTTCTCTTGATACCATAAACCAATGATTTTTCTGGTTCGTTGGTTGTTATATCATCAAAAGCACTTATAACTTTGAAACGTTGTCCCGGTGTTGTCGGTTTTAATTTCTTTAAAGCCATCTCTCTCTATTAAATTTCGCTAAAAAAATCTATTGTATCACCCTCGGCTAACATCACGATAGCCTTTTTATATGCTGCTTTCTTTCCTTGTATGTAACCGGTTTTTGTGAACCTCGCTGTTCTTTTTCCGCTGTAGTTCATAGTATTTACACTTACAACCTTAACGCCATACAACTCCTCAACAGCTCTTCCTATTTCTATCTTATTCGCTCTTCTATCAACGATGAAACCAAAACGATTCGGAAAATTTTCCGTCATTTTAGTAATTTTCTCAGTGATGATAGGCTTAACAATAATATCCATCTCTTTATCTCTATTTTAAGCAATTAAGAATTAGCGCACATCTTATCTAATTCCACAATTGCAGTTTCTGAAAACACTAACTTCTTGGCATTCAAGACTTCATAAGCGTTAACAGAAGCCGCATTCATAACTTTAACGTTCGCTATATTTCTAGCCGACAAAGTTACGAAATTTTTCGGATCTGTATTCACTACAAACAAAGTTTTTTTGTCTTGCAACTTCAATGCCGACAAAACTTTAACCATATTTTTGGTCTTCGGCATATCGAAAGAAAAGTCCTCAACAACCAAAACATTATCTTCTTTTGATTTGTAATACAAAGCTGACAATCTTGCCAAACGCTTTACTTTCTTATTCAATTTGAAACGATAATCTCTTGGTCTTGGACCGAATGCTCGACCTCCACCTACTATTGTAGGACTATTTGTATCACCCGCTCTTGCACCACCTGTACCTTTTTGTCTTTTCAGTTTCTTTGTAGAGCCTGATACTTCAGAGCGTTCTTTTGACTTATGTGTTCCTTGTCTTTGATTTGCCAAAAATTGTTTTACTGCTAACCAAAGAACGTGATCGTTAGGTTCAGTTCCGAACAACGCATCATCAACAATAACGGTTCTACCGGTATCGTTTCCATCTATACTATAAACTTTTAACTCCATCTTTCAAGTTTTAAAATAGAACCTTTCGGACCTGGAACAGATCCCTTTACTAGCACTAAATTCTTTTCTACAATAACCTTCAATATTTGAAGATTTTGTATCTTAACCCTACGACCACCAGTTCTACCAGCCATTCTCAATCCCTTAAACACTCTTGAAGGATAAGAAGATGCACCAACTGAACCTGGAGCTCTCAATCTGTCATGCTGACCGTGAGTTTTATCACCAACGCCACTAAATCCATGACGTTTCACAACACCCTGAAAACCTTTACCCTTGGATATTCCGACAACATCCACGAATTCACCTTCAGAGAATACATCACATGTCAAAACCTCTCCATGATTTTTCTTCGCACCCTCTTCGAAACGAGAGAACTCCGCCAAATATCTTTTAGGAGTTGTGTTTGCTTTTGCAAAGTGTCCTTTCATAGGTTTTGAGCAACTCTTCTCTTTCATTTCCTCAAATGCTAATTGAATAGCACTGTAGCCATCTTTTTCAGGCGTCTTAACTTGTGTCACAACACAAGGACCAGCTTCTATAACCGTGCACGGCATCTGTTTGCCGGAGGCATCATAGATACTAGTCATTCCGATTTTTTTTCCTATTAATCCTGACATTTAAAATTTAATTTTTTGTTTCACCAGCTTATCTCGCGACATCGACTGATATAAATAACTTATTGATTACTCTACAAAATTACGGCAACTTAATTTCAACATCAACTCCACTTGGCAATTCCAACTTAACCAAAGCATCGATTGTTTTTGCAGAAGTGCTGTCTATATCCAACAATCTTTTGTAAGAGCTTAACTCGAACTGCTCACGTGATTTTTTGTTCACGAAAGTAGAACGATTGACTGTAAATATTTTCTTATTGGTTGGCAAAGGAATTGGTCCTTTTATGTGTGCACCAGTCAACTTTACAGTCTTCACGATCTTTTCAGCAGATTTATCTACCAAGTTATGATCGTATGATTTCAATTTAATCCTAATTCTTTGACTCACGATTTGTATAATTATTAATTTTACTCAGCCTTACTTTTCAATACATTTTCAGTAACATCCTTTGGTGCTTCAGCATAGTGCGAAAATTCCATTGTAGAATTCGCACGACCAGAAGTAATAGTTCTCAAAGAAGTTACATACCCAAACATTTGTGCCAACGGAACTTTTGCTTTAACAGCTTGAACTCCGATTTTTGCAGTTATGCTTTCAAGAATTGCTCTTCTTCTATTCAAGTCTCCAGTTACATCACCCAAATAAGCATCAGGAGTATTCACTTCAACAGACATGATAGGTTCCATCAAAACAGATTTTGCTTTCTTAGCAGCTTCTTTGAACGCCATCTTAGCACACAACTCAAATGACAATGCATCTGAATCGACTGGGTGGAAAGAACCATCCGTCAAAACAACCTTCATACTTTCGACAGGGAATCCTGCCAAAACACCATTCTGCATTGCAGCTTTGAAGCCTTTTTCAACAGCAGGTATAAACTCTTTTGGAACGTTACCACCTTTAACTTCGTTAACAAATTGCAAACCTTTAACACCTTCGTCAGCAGGAGACAAAGTAAACAATATATCAGCGAACTTACCACGACCACCAGATTGTTTCTTAAATACCTCTCTGTGTTGACAAGAAGCAGTGATAGCTTCCTTGTAAGCAACCTGAGGAGCGCCTTGATTACACTCTACATTGAATTCACGACGAATTCTATCCATAATGATATCCAAGTGCAACTCACCCATACCCTTCATGATAGTTTGTCCAGAAGCCTCATCTGTTTGAATAACCAACGTAGGGTCTTCCTCAGACAACTTAACCAAAGCATTATTGAATTTATCAATATCAGCTTGTTTTGTAGGCTCAATAGCGATCGAGATAACCGGCTCAGGGAATGTCATAGACTCCAATACTATAGGAGCATTTTCATCACAAAGTGTATTTCCTGTCTTAATATCCTTAAATCCAACAGCTGCTCCGATATCACCAGCTTCTATCTTATCCAATGGATTTTGTTTATTCGCGTGCATTTGCATTACACGAGAAATACGTTCTTTTTTACCTGTTGCAACGTTGTAAACATAAGAACCTGCATCAAGAGTTCCAGAGTAAACTCTAAAGAAACAAATTCTTCCTACATAAGGGTCTGTAGCTATCTTGAATGCCAATGCAGACAAAGGTGCTTTTGGATCAACCTTTCTTGTAATCACTTCACCTGTAACAGGATCTGTTCCTTCAACCTCAGGAATATCCACAGGAGAAGGCAAAAACTCACAAACTGCATTTATCAAGTTTTGAACGCCTTTGTTTTTGAAAGAAGAACCACACAAGACAGGAGTAATTCTCATCTCGCATGTAGCTTTACGAATTTGATAAATCATCTCTTCTTCAGTTATGGAATTTTCATCTTCCATATATCTCATCAACAATTCATCATCTTCTTCTGCAACACCTTCAATCAATTTTCTTCTATATTCTGAAGCGATATCTTTCAAATCTTCAGGCATTGGAACCTCATATGATTTTGTTCCATTTGATTCTTCATCATACATCAAAGCCTTATTGGAAATCAAATCGATAACACCTTTGAACATATCCTCTTGTCCGATAGGAATTGTCAAAGGAACAGGATTTGCACCAAGTCTCTCTTTCATTTGCTTCAACACATTGAAGAAATCAGCACCTGCACGGTCCATTTTATTAACGAAACCGATACGAGGCACTTTATATTTATCCGCTTGTCTCCAAACAGTTTCTGATTGAGGTTCAACACCACCAACAGCACAGAACAATGCTACTGCGCCATCCAAAACTCTCAAAGAACGCTCAACCTCAACAGTAAAATCAACGTGACCCGGAGTATCTATGATGTTGATTTTATATTGTTTCTCGTTATATTTCCAAAACACCGTAGTTGCTGCTGAAGTAATAGTGATACCTCTTTCTTGTTCTTG
>DEPP01000042.1 GCA_002358835.1 Bacteroidales bacterium UBA3389 | reverse complement strand
TTGAATGTGTCAAATTACTCTGCAGGAACTTATGTAGTAGTAGTAATCACCGATAAAGGCAGAATAGGAAAGAAAATCATCGTTCAAAAGTAAGAGTTTTAAGACTTATTTCGGTCTTTACAAAAAAACAAGAAAGCAAAACGGCGTTTCAGTAAATTGAAACGCCGTTTTAAGTTTTTGAATTCAAGAATCGATTTACTATTTCTTCTTATTTCTTAAATATTCGTCGATTCCGATTGCCGCTTTCTTACCTGCACCCATTGCAAGTATGACTGTAGCTGCTCCCATCACTGCATCACCTCCCGCAAATATGCCTTCGCGTGATGTAGCCGTTGTGTCATCGGTAAGGATTCCACCCCAATCGGTCGATTTCAAGTTATCGGTAGTATCGATTATCAATTTGTTTGGAGCTGTTCCCAATGCCATGATAACGCAATCTGCATTCAAGTCATGCTCACTGCCTTTTACTTCTATCGGTGAACGTCTTCCGCTTGCATCCGGTTCTCCCAATTCCATCTTTACGCATTTTACTGCCTTAACCCAGCCTTGCTCGTCGCCAACTATTTCAACCGGATTGGTCATAAAGTGAAATTCTATTCCCTCTTCTTTTGCGTGTTCTACCTCTTCAACTCTCGCAGGCATCTCTGCTTTACTTCTTCTATAGACAAGGTGAACCTCTGCTCCCAATCTTTTAGCTGTTCTTGCAGCATCCATTGCTACGTTTCCACCTCCTACAACTACGGTTACTTTTCCCGGATATATCGGTGTGTCATAGCCTTCTTTGTATGCTTTCATCAAGTTTGAACGTGTCAAAAGTTCGTTTGCAGAAACTACTCCGTTGAGATTCTTGCCCGGAATGTTCATAAATTTAGGCAATCCTGCTCCCGATGCAACGTAAACTGCTGAGAATCCTTCTTTATCGAACAATTCGTCAATTGTTATGCTGCGTCCGATTATCACATCGGTTATTATCTTCACTCCAAGTTTCTTTACATTCTCTATTTCTGCCTTTACAACAGTTTCTTTCGGCAATCTGAACTCAGGGATTCCATATACCAACACTCCGCCAGGCAAATGCAAAGCCTCGAATATGGTTACATCATAACCCATCTTTGCAAGGTCGCCTGCACATGTAAGTCCGCTCGGACCGGAACCAACTATCGCTACCTTGATTCCGTTTGCAGGTGCTATCTCTGAAAAGTTCAATTTCACTTCTCTTGCCCAGTCTGCTACGAATCTTTCCAATTTTCCAATAGCTACAGGATCGCCTTTCTTACCTAAAATACAACTTCCCTCACATTGAGATTCCTGAGGACAAACTCTTCCACATATTGCAGGCAATGAAGATGAGGCTGATATTATCTTAAATGCTTGTGCAAAGTTTCCATCTCTCACTTGACGCACAAAGGCAGGTATGTTGATTGAAACAGGACATGCACTCATACAACCAGGATTCTTACATTGCAAACAACGATCTGCTTCTTCCATTGCCTCTTCGGCTGTATAGCCATAACAAACTTCTTCGAAATTCGTTGCTCTGATAACAGCATCTTGTTCTCTCACCGGTACACGACGACGTTTGATTGTATGGTTTACTTCTGCTGTCAAATTACATTTATGATCCTTGCTGTCGGTTGCAATCTCGTGTGTTTTGAACATTGATTGTCTTCTGATGGCTTCATCAAAATCAACAAGATGTGCATCAAATTCCGGACCATCAACACAAGTAAATTTTGTCTTTCCGTCAATTGTAACTCTACATGCTCCACACATTCCGGTTCCATCAACCATCAAAGAGTTCAAACTTACGGTTGTCTGTATGCCTAATTCTTTTGTCAAAAGTGATACGAACTTCATCATGACCATAGGACCGATGGCAACGACTTCATCATATTTCTCTTTTTTCTCTTCAACAAGATGTTTTATGGCATCGGTAACCAAGCCATGCATTCCGTAACTTCCGTCATCAGTGCAAACATAGAGATTATCCGCATACTCTTTCATCATATCCTCTAAAATAAGAGTCGATTTGGTTTTTGTTCCTATGATTACATCTGCATGTATTCCATGTTTCTTTGCCCATTTCAACTGAGGATATATAGGAGCTGTACCTACACCTCCTGCAACAAATAGCATTCTTCTGTTTTTCAGTTCTTCATCAGGAAGGTTCATCATCAAAGATTCTTTTCCCAATGGTCCAACTATATCTTTGAATTTTTCCCCTACTGCAAGCGATGCCATTTTTTCTGTTGATTTTCCAACAACTTGAAAAACCAAAACAATCGTTCCCTTAACAGGATCATAATCACAAATAGTCAAAGGTATTCTTTCGCCCTTGTCATCTATTATCACTATAACGAATTGTCCGGGTTTAGCTGAGCGTGCAACCCATTCGGCAGTTACCTCCATCAAGAAGATATTGCTCGTAAGTTTTTCTTTACGTTTTATCACGAACTTCATGACCTTTTCTCAAATTTTAATGTTTCAAAATCATTTATTTCTTTTTCGCTTAATGCGAGTTCTATTTTCACTTTACTCTCTGTTGGTTTCGATAAAAGAACTAATAATAAGGATATAGCAGAGAACAACAAATAACTCGGCTGACTGCATAACAAAAAGCCTGTTGCCGCAATCACTGCAACAAAATCATAAAGCAACAATCTCTTTTGTGAAATCGAGTGATATTTTGCAACTTTTTCAGGTAAGGATACATTGTTTTCTCTGATTCTTGCTAATTTTCGCCTTGAAGACTTGCCTGCCGAGAACACGCAAAGCACCATAACCAACATCAATCCATAAGAAAACACTACTGCTTTCATTCCTTCGAACGTTGCTTCAAAGTTCCATATATAGTAAATCGCCGCCACGAACGCACTTATCAAAACTACGCTCAACAAAGACGCATACCAACTCTTGTTTAATATGTTTATGAAACGTTTCATCTTGGATTTATTTCTCTGATACAATTTGCAAAAATAGGCAATTTAAGTTTAATCGACAGCTATCAAAACAAAAAAACGACAAATTTTCTATTCGATTTCAAGCCATTTATGAATCTGCAAACTTAACGCCCAACGAGTATTTTCTTTTATATAGTCAATAATCTGAGGTAATACAAGGGAACGACTATCCCATTCCGGCTGCAAATAAAGTTTTGTTTCACTTGACACTCTTGCTTCAAACGCAGGCAGTTTCGAAAGATCATCAGCTGAAGATATTACAACCTTCAACTCATTTGCGAAGGCATAATTTTCTTTCAAAGGAAGAATTTTTTCTTTTGGGGAAACACAAATCCAATCCCAAGATCCGCTTAAAGGTAAACTTGCGGAGGTTTCAAGCCATAAAGCTTTGTTTCGAGAATGCAAAAGTTCGCACAAGGGATTCAAATTATGCATCAACGGTTCTCCACCTGTGATAACGACATTGTTTGCTCCACTTTCATCAACCTTATCAGCAAGCGTTTCAATCTCAATCCAAGTGGCATTATCCATACTCCAAGAATTCTTGCTATCGCAAAACGAACATTTGACGTTACAACCGCATAAACGAATAAAAAAAGCAGGCTTTCCTGAATTATATCCCTCTCCTTGCAATGAATAAAAGCATTCGACAACAGGAAGAATCAAACCTTCTGAATACAATTTCTCTGTTTTGCAATCCATATACAAACGATTAAAAACAGTGGCGTAAGTCATTATAACTCACGCCACTTGCTTGCAATCTATATAAATTATTCTGCTTCGTAAATTTCGTGTTTGTAAGCCTTCATTGTGTTATCCAACAACGAAACGATAGTCATCGGACCTACGCCTCCGGGAACAGGGGTTATCGCTTTACACTTAGGAGCTACTTCATCGAATTTAACATCTCCTATTATCTTATAACCCTTTTCATTATCGGCTTCAACTCTGTGAATACCCACATCTATCACAACGGCACCTTCTTTTACCATATCTGCAGTCAAAAACTCTGGTTTACCAATTGCAACAATCAAAATATCGGCACTGCGACAAATTTCCTTTATATTCTGTGTTTTAGAATGGCAAAGCGTTACGGTACAATTTGATTTCTTTGAGTTTCTACTCATAAGTATCGCCATAGGTGTACCAACTATATTGCTTCTTCCCAAAACTACACAATGCTTTCCTTCTGTCTCAATATCACTTCTATCTAACAATTGCTTGATTCCATAAGGGGTTGCAGGGATATAAGACGACATTCCCAACATCATTCGACCTCCGTTTGTTGGATGAAATCCATCCACGTCCTTACTCGGTGCAATCGCCTCAAGAATGTGTCTTTCGTTGATATGCTTAGGCAAAGGCAATTGAACAATATAGCCATCTACCTCATCGTCTTTATTCAAAAAACTGATAGTTTCAAGAAGTTCTTTTTCGGTTATTGATTCGGGAAAACGATAAACAGAAGAGGTAAATCCAACTTCTTTTGATTGTTTTTCCTTACTTGCTACATAAGAAAGGCTTGCTCCATCATTTCCGACAATAACAGCAACTAAATGAGGTGGTCTTTTGCCTTCTGCAAGCAATGCTTCAACTTCTTGTTTTATTTCCTCCTTAATTGTCTTTGCAACTATTCTTCCGTCTATCATGACGGGATTCGCTTTGTTTTCCATAGTATTTATTATCTCCTTCTTATGTTTTTCATTGCATTAAGTTTGCCTCCGCTCATCATTTTCATCATTTTACGGGTCTCCTCAAACTGTTTCATTAAACGGTTTACTTCTTCTATCGAAGTGCCACTTCCTCTTGCTATTCTACGACGGCGGGACGTATCTATCTTTGTAGGATGTTTTCTTTCATAAGGCGTCATCGACCCAATCATTGCTTCAATTGATTTGAACGCATCATTATCTATATCGACATCTTTCATCATTTTGCCGATACCGGGTATCATTCCGACCAAGTCTTTCAAATTACCCATCTTCTTAATCTGAGCAATCTGACCAAGGAAATCATCAAAATCAAATTCGTTTGACTTAATCTTTTTTGTAAGTTTTCGAGCCTGTTCCTCATCATACTCAGCCTGTGCCTTCTCAACAAGAGATACGATATCACCCATGCCTAAGATTCTAGAGGCCATTCGATCCGGATGGAAGACATCAAGATCTGCCATTTTCTCTCCAAGACCTACAAATTTAATCGGCTTATTGACTACATGCTTTATTGTTAAGGCCGCACCACCTCTTGTATCTCCATCAAGCTTTGTAAGAACGACTCCATCGTAATCAATCTTCTCATTGAAGGCTTTTGCAGTGTTTACAGCGTCTTGACCAGTCATTGAGTCCACTACAAACAACGTTTCATTAGGATTAACAGCCTGCTTAACGTTGTAAATTTCCTCCATCATCTGTTCATCAACCGCTAAACGACCTGCTGTATCGACTATAACAACATCAAGAGACTTCGACTTAGCATATTGAACTGCATTTTGTGCAATCTTAACAGGCTCTTTTGAACCTTCTTCCGTATAGACTTCAACACCGATTTGTTCCGCCAAAACCTTCAATTGGTCGATTGCGGCTGGTCTATAAACGTCTCCGGCAACCAAAAGAACTTTTTTATTCTTCTTTGTCTTTAAGAAATTCGCCAATTTGGCAGAGAAAGTCGTCTTACCACTACCCTGCAAACCAGCAATAAGAATCACACTCGGCTTTCCGTTAAGATTGATTCCCTGACTCTCACCACCCATCAACTCGGTAAGTTCGTCTTTCACGATCTTAACCATCAATTGTCCCGGTTCGACAGCTGTCAATACATCTTTACCCAAGGCTTTCTCCTTAACAGTTGCACAAAACTCCTTTGCAATTGCATAACTTACGTCTGCGTCAATCAGAGCCTTGCGAACCTCTTTAAGAGACTCGGCAATATTTATCTCATTTATTTTTCCCTTGCCTTTGATTATCTTAAAGGCTTTATCAAATTTTTCCGAAAGATTTTCAAACATAATTTCGTGGTCTTAGCTCTTTATACTACACCTTTTGAACTGCAAAGGTAATCATTTTCTTTGGTAAATCATGTATTTGTTCCTTATTTTATTGTATTTTTCCAAGTCAACCTTCCACGATTCTCTGATTTGCTCTTCATTCATTCCCGAAGCAATTTGTTTTTTAAGCATTTCGGTCCCTGCTAATTTATCAAAGAATGAAGTAAAGAAAGCATCCTTATTTTTGTAACAAGAATACATTTCAATGATATAAGACAAATCCAACCGCTTTTTTGCAGGCGTCATATCCTTTAAGCCATAACATTTCTGTCCTTTGTAAGGAGGATTTTCGCTTACACCTTTTATTGATTTAGGTATAAAACTAAAATCTTTTTTACAGTAAGTCGGATAACCAATTATTTGAAATGGAGTATCAGTTCCTCGTCCCACACTGACAGGTGTTCCTTCAAACAAACACAATGAAGGATATAATTCAATCGAATGAGCATTTGGAAGATTCGGACTTGGGGCAACCGGCAATTGATAAGTATCTTCCATATTATGAAACCAATTTTCCAATTTTACAATTGACAAATCACATTTTCCTCCTCCTATAAGCCACCCCTCTCCATTTATCATACCTGCATATTCTCCTATTGTCAATCCGTAAACCACAGGAACATTATGCATACCGACAAAAGACTTGAATCTATCTTCTAAAACCGGGCCATCAACATAATCATTCGGATTAGGACGATCAAGAACAATCAGAGGTCTTTCATTTTCTGAGCAAGCCTCCATCACATAATGCAGTGTTGAAATATAGGTATAGAATCTACAACCTACATCTTGCAAATCAAAAATCAAAATATCGCATACCTGTATCTGTTCTTTACTCGGTTTTTTATTCTTTCCGTAAAGCGAAATTATTGGAACGCCAGTCTTAGAATCTCTACCGCTTTTAACACTTGCACCGGCTTCAACATTTCCTCTAAAACCATGCTCCGGCGAAAAGACGCAACAAACATCTACATTCAAGGATAAAAGCGTATCGAGCAAATGTACCAATTCCCCTTTTTCGTTTCTGACTACCGATGTTTGATTTGCAACCAATCCTACTTTTTTTCCTTCCAAACGCGATAAATATTCCTCAAAACGTTCCGCTCCCAAACGCAACTGCTGTGCAAACACACTCGCTTCAAACACAAAAGCAAACATCATAATTAAAAAAACGCACAATACTCTTTTTAACATTTTCATATCGAAACTTTGATTTTAGATACTTTGCAAATGTAGTATTTTTTTGAAAAAAAACTTTGAATCAAAGAAAAAAAGTTTGTACTTTTGCATCGTCAAAAAACAAAACGCAGAGTTCGGAGTTTGAACAAGCGTAATTTCCATTTAATAATTTTATAAACAAACAAACGCACATTTATATTTGCGAAAACTTACATCTATTCAGTATGTATAACAAATCTCAATTAGAAGAAAGATCTTTAGACGAGCTTAAAGCGATTGCGAAAGCATTAAACATTTCAAGAACAAGCCGTTTATCTGCTCAGGAAATAATTTACAAGATATTGGATTTTCAAGCCCAAGAAGAAACTAAGGCAGAGAGTACGGAAACCAAAGAACCCGTTGTAAAGAAACAAAGAACAAGAATAAAACCAAAGCCGATTGCGGAAAGTAATGTAAAGAAAGAAGTGGTTGTAAACACAGAAGCAGAAACTCAAGTTGAGAAAAAGAGCAAGAACAAACAAAAATCACAACTTGATGAGCCTGTTATAAAGGAATTGAAGTTGAAAGACATCCCAGAAATTCCGCAAGTAGACGAACTTTTCATACCAGAATTCAATCCAACCAACATAAGAGCAGAACAAAAAAGCAAAAAACAAATCGCTAAACAAAAAGAGGAGATTAAAGACCTTGCTTTGGATATAACAACCTTAAAAGAAGAAACGAAAAACGACAGTACACAAAACCCAACAGAAGAAATCGTTAAAGCAGAACAAACTATCACAGAAGCGGATGCAACAGAGAACAAAGGAGAAATCAAACAAGAACAAAAAAATCCGCAACCAAAGAAATTTGATTTCAATTTCGATGTAGAGGGATTGGTATATGCGGAAGGTGTTTTAGAGATAATGCCGGACGGATACGGCTTTTTGCGTTCATCAGACTATAATTACTTAAATTCTCCTGACGATGTGTATGTTTCGCAATCCCAAATCAAATATTTCGGACTTAAAACCGGAGATACGGTTTACGGAACGGTAAGACCACCGAGAGATAACGAAAAGTACTTTCCTCTTATAAAAGCCGAAAAGATAAATGGTAAATCGGCAGAACTGATAAGAGATAGAATACCTTTTGATTATCTCACACCTCTTTTCCCTGATGAAAAATTTGATCTTTGTCATCATAAACAAGAAACACTTTCCACAAGAATAATTGACCTTTTCACACCTATCGGAAAAGGACAACGTGCTCTTATTGTCGCACCTCCGAAAACCGGTAAAACAACCCTGTTGAAAGAAGTGGCAAATGCGATTGCTGCAAATCACCCTGAGGTTTATCTTATAGTGCTTTTGATTGACGAAAGACCGGAAGAGGTTACCGATATGCAAAGAACAGTTAATGCAGAGGTGATTGCATCGACTTTTGATGAGCCTGCAGAACGCCATGTAAAGATTGCAAACATTGTTTTAGAGAAAGCAAAACGTATGACAGAGTGTGGACACGATGTTGTAATAGTTTTGGATTCCATAACAAGACTTGCACGAGCATATAACACAGTTGCACCGGCATCAGGCAAAGTATTATCAGGAGGAGTTGAAGCAAACGCATTGCAAAAGCCTAAGAGATTCTTTGGGGCCGCAAGAAACATAGAAAACGGTGGTTCTTTGACAATCATAGCAACCGCCTTAACCGAAACGGGTTCAAAGATGGACGAAGTAATCTTTGAAGAATTTAAGGGAACAGGTAATATGGAGTTGCAATTAGACAGAAAACTTGCGAACAAACGCATATACCCTGCAATAGATCTTGTTTTGTCTTCTACAAGACGTGATGATCTCCTACACAACAAGGTGGTTTGGGATCGTATGCTTATACTTCGCAATCACATTGCCGATATGAATTCACAGGAAGCAATGGAATTGATCAAGGGAAGAATGAAAGACACCAAGACCAACGAAGAATTCCTCGTTACAATGAATAGTTAATTATTCGGAATATAGAATTGCATTTTCCGTATGTCCAAAAGAATAGTCGGAAAGAGTATAAAAGTTTTGTTATTTGCACTTGGAGCAATTTGTCTCTTGTTTTGCATAGTATTTTTTAGTGCAAAAGATGAGCGAACCTTGCTCCGAACAAATGACAATCTTTTTTTTGCTCATCGCGGACAGGCAACCAAGGCTGCAGAAAACTCATTGGAGGCAATCGCTCTTGCTGTCGAAGATGGTTACACTGCAATCGAATTGGATGTTCGCTTTAGTAAAGACGGCAAAGCGATGCTTTTTCACGATGATAATTTGATGCGTTTATGCAAAATCAAAAAAAGCATTGAGGAAACAGAGAGTCCTGAATTGCAAACAATAAGTCTGTATTTCGACAACAAAAAAACAGAGAATACAATAGCGGATTTGGAGACGGTTTTCAAGCAATATCCCAATTTGATTTACTATTTGGACATCAAAGAGCCTACATTGAAAAATCTTGACATTATTGCAGATCTGATAGACAAATATTCAATGCAACAAAACACAATTGTGGCTCATGCAAACTTTGTTTCACATTTGTTTCATCGCATCAAATTTCCACACATCATTTCTTGCAACGAAGGATTCAACAGCGGAAAAGAATGGATTTTGAAAGTCTTGCCGAGAAATTTGCAAACAGATTATTATGCAGGCTTTATAGAGAAAACAGACAAAAAACAGATGGACAAACTCAGGGATTGGGGACTTGCAAACAAAAAGATAGCTTATAGTGTCAATGAAAGCAATGTTGAAAAAGCGATAAAAGAATACGGATTGCATCATGTGATTATCGATTTGAAAGAGCCGCAAAATTACTTTCAAGATTCAATAAAATAAAACAAAGAAACAATTCACTGAAATCAAGATTCGATAAAATAAAACAAAGAATCAGTAGCACAGATATAAACATCAGTAAAACAGAATATTAAAACATAACACATAAATCAAATATGGCAGCAAAGGAAGACCTTTTTAAGAAAATAACAGCCCATGCTAAAGAGTACGGATTCATATTTCCGTCAAGCGAAATATACGATGGTATGAGTGCTGTTTACGATTACGGACAAAATGGTGTGGAATTGAAAAACAACATCAAGCAATATTGGTGGAAATCGATGACACAGATGCACGAAAACATAGTTGGGATTGATTCTGCAATATTTATGCACCCTACTATTTGGAAAGCATCCGGTCATGTGGACGCTTTCAACGACCCTTTGATAGATAACAAAGACTCAAAGAAGCGTTACCGTGCCGATGTCTTGATTGAAGAACATATTGCTAAGATTGAAGAAAAGATAAACAAAGAATGCGAAAAGGCTGCCAAGAAATTCGGTGAAGCTTTCGATAAAGAACAATTCCTAAGCACTAACGCAAGAGTGTTAGAGTATGCCTCAAAGATGAAAGACATACAAACAAGATTTGCATCTCTTATGGAGGCAAACGACCTTGCAGGAATAAAAGCCTTGATTGAAGAATTAGGAATAGTTTGTCCTATATCAGGTTCAAGAAATTGGACAGACGTAAGACAATTCAACCTTATGTTCTCAACCAAAGTTGGTTCTGTGAGCGAAGAAGCAGACACTATCTATCTAAGACCAGAAACCGCACAAGGTATTTTCGTAAACTATCTGAATGTTCAAAAGACAGGACGAATGAAAATACCGTTTGGTATCGCTCAAATCGGTAAAGCATTCCGTAATGAGATTGTTGCAAGACAATTTATCTTCAGAATGAGAGAATTTGAGCAAATGGAAATGCAATTTTTCGTACGTCCGGGAGAAGAACTCAAATGGTTTGAATATTGGAAAGAAACTCGATTGAAATGGCACCTTGCTTTGGGAATACCAAGTGAGAACTACCGTTATCATGATCACGAAAAGCTTGCACACTACGCCAATGCAGCAACAGATATCGAGTTTAACTTCCCGTTCGGCTTCAAAGAATTGGAAGGAATCCACTCAAGAACAGACTTTGACTTGAAACGCCACCAAGAATTTTCAGGAAAGAAACTCCAATACTTCGATTCGGAATTGAACGAAAGCTATGTACCTTATGTAATCGAAACATCTATCGGATTGGATCGTACATTCCTTGCCGTATTCTCTTATGCCTACACAGAGGAAGAACTTTCTGATGGTTCACAACGAGTAGTTATGAAACTGCCTCGCATATTGGCTCCATTCAAAGCAGCTGTGCTTCCATTGGTAAAAAAAGACGGTATGCCGGAAAAAGCTCGCGAAATAATGGATATGCTAAAGCAAGATTTCAGAGTTCAATACGACGAAAAGGATGCAATAGGCAAAAGATACCGACGCCAAGATGCTATCGGAACTCCTTATTGTATTACTGTAGATACTCAAACGCTTGAAGACAATACAGTAACCGTCAGAGAGAGAGACTCAATGGAACAAATCAGAATCTCAATCGACGAACTTACTTCTTATATGCACAAAAACATTAAGCCGTTAAGTCTATAAATTTCAAAACAGTGATAATATGAAAAGCAAGTACACCTTATTGTTATTAGCATTAATCTTGGTGATTAGCCCATGCAAAAAAGCAAAAGCTCAAGCCGAATACATAATTCCAACAACACTGATTTCATACGGTGTACTTGCTCAATTCGTTCCTGCATTAGATGATTTTGACCTTAGCATAAGAGAAGGCTTTTCTTCGTTTAATCAAAACAAATGCAAGATTGATGACTACATTCAATATCTTCCAACCTTTGCATTTGCAGGATTAGGAACATTGGGCGTAGAGACAGATTACAAATTCGTTGATAGACTTTGTACAGGTGCCGCTGCATACACATTAGTCGGTGCAACGGTTCTAACAACCAAACAACTTACGGGAATAGAACGCCCGGACGGCTCGGCAAACAACTCATTCCCTTCGGGGCATACTGCATTCTCTTTTGTCGGAGCCGATTTGGTTTATATGGCATACAAAGATACCTCGCCAATCTATGGAATTGCCGCCTACGCTTGTGCAACAACAGTAGGCTTTCTTCGTATGTACAACAACCGTCATTGGTTTTCAGACGTAGTATGTGGAGCCGGCGTAGGAATACTTGCATCAAGACTTTCATTTTGGGCATTTGACAAAATAAAACAATGCTTAAATAAACGCAACAACAAAGACTTATCCTTCAATGGAGGCATCGCACCATTTGTTTACGACAATAAAATCGGCTTATCTTTGAGTTTAACTTTCTAAAACAAAGAATTAGAAAATTAAAACAAAGAAAGAGAAAAACAAAATAAAGAAAGAATTTAATAAAGCAAAGAAAAAAAAGAATGCTCCAAGATTTTTCAAGGAGCATTCTTTGTTTCTACTATTTCAATTACGCATCTATATTTGCATAAGTTGCATTGCTTTCTATGAATTCCCTTCTTGGTGGAACGTCATCGCCCATAAGCATCGAGAATACTCTGTCTGCCTCTGACGCATTCTCGATTGTAACTTGTCGTAATATACGATTAGCCGGATCCATCGTTGTTGTCCACAATTGTTCCTCGCTCATCTCTCCAAGACCTTTGTATCTTTGAACTTCAAACTTACCATTCTTAGCTGTAATCTCTGCTATGGCGTTCGTTCTCTCCTCTTCTGTCCAGCAATACACTCCATTCTTGCTTGTTCCTTGAGATACCTTATACAGAGGTGGCGTTGCAATATAAACATGTCCGCCTTCGATAAGTTCTCTCATGTATCTGAAGAAGAAAGTCAAAATAAGCGTTGCAATATGTGCTCCATCGACGTCAG
>DEPP01000025.1 GCA_002358835.1 Bacteroidales bacterium UBA3389 | reverse complement strand
GCTTGATCCATTTGCAATTGTGCTCCGATGTTCTTTCCCACATCTATATCTGCAATATCGATTGACAATATTTCAAATGCAGTTCCCGTATCCAAACCTTTAGACAAAACAAGCTTAGAAATAGAATCCGGATTCTCCAAAACATCGGCATGACTCTTTGCAGAACCGATTGCTGTTACGATTCCCTCTCCGACTCTTGCCAAAATAGTTTCCTCACCTGCACCTCCTACAAGCTGTTTTATGTTTGCTCTAACGGTAACTCTTGCTTTTACTATCAATTGAATACCGTTACTTGCAACTGCAGCAACAGATGGCGTATCCAAAACTTTGGGATTAACAGACATTTGCACAGCATCAAATACGTCTCTACCGGCCAAATCGATTGCTGTAGCTGTATTGAAATCCAAAGCAATGTTTGCCTTGTCTGCAGAAATCAATGCGTTTACAACACTGCGAACATGACCACCTGCAAGATAGTGTGCTTCCAACAAATCACTGCTCAAATTCAATCCTGCTTTTCTTGAGTTGATCATAGCATTGACAATGATTGCGGGAGGCACCTTTCGCCAACGCATAAATATAAGTTGAATAAGTGATATTTTAACTCCATTCAACACACATTGAAACCATAGATTCACAGGTACCAAATAGAAAAACACTATCAATAATACGACAGCCAGTACACTGATAAAAACCATTCCACCCATAATAATTCGTTTTTTAATTTATTTATGATTATCTAATTATTTGTTGCCCTGACTCTGATTCTGTTTCCGTCAATCGCTTCCACAACAAGAGGAGTGTTCGGTTCAACATAAGAGGTTGCAGTATAAACTTCCATTCTCTCATTGTTTATTTCTGCCATTCCCATTGGAGCAAGACGTGTTATCGAAACACCTTTATCACCGACTTTGATTTCGCTTTCGATAACATTAACCTTCGAATCTATCTCTTGGTTCAAAGAAAACTTTTTCCAAGTCTTCGTTCTAAGTGAATAAATCAACAATCCGATACAAATGGAAAGAGCAACGACTATAGCGACACTTCCCCATAATGCTCCATAACCAATAAACACCTCATAAATTCCATATCCCAACAAACCAACACCGCATAATCCTGCAATAGTTGTTCCAGGTATTGCAAGCAATTCCAACACCACCAAGGCAACACCTCCGAACATTATTAAAAAAATAAGAAACAAATCCATGATATCTTTTTTTAGTTTTTCAATTCTTTATCTTACTTCAGCATTTAGGCCTTTCTCTACCAGTTTTCTGCACATAACTTTCAACGCATCATAGCTTCCGTGTTTTACAACGCACAAACCTTTGTAGTGAATTATGTTTGTGCAGGTTACAGCCTGCTGTTTATTCAAACGACATATCGATTGCAAGCACTCAATCACAAAATCGAATGTATGATAATCATCATTAAACACAAGCAACTCACTTCCGCCCTCATCCAAAGCAACAAGACAAGATTCGTTTTGTGTTTCTGTGTTGATATTATGCTTTTCCATTTTTATTTACATTCGTTCCGGAACATCTATACCCAACAAGTGCATTGCTGTTTTAATAGTTGCTCCCGTAAAGTAAGAAAGTCTCAAACGCATATTTCGTTTAGCTTCATCGTTTTCACGAAGTATCGGAGTGTCTTGATAGAATGCATTAAAGTTCTTTGCCAAATCGAAAGCAAAATTAGCAATCAAAGATGGTGAATAAGTTTCTCCTGCCTGCCTTACGACAGATGGGAAAGAGAACAAGCAATTCAAGACCTCTTTTTCTTTAGAATTGAATTCTATTTTCTCGTCTGATGACGGCATTTTCATACTATCGAAGTTCTCCGACTTTCTTATAATTGAACGAATCCTTGCATGAGTATATTGTATAAACGGACCAGTGTTTCCATTAAAGTCAATCGATTCTTCCGGATTAAAAAGCATATTTTTCTTTGGGTCAACCTTTAGGATGAAATACTTTAATGCACCTAATGCCAATTGAGAATAAAGTTCGGAAGCTTGCTCTGAAGTAAATCCTTCTGTCTTACCATGCTCTTCGGTCTGAACCTTGGCTGTTTCAATCATCTGAGCAATCAAATCATCTGCATCAACAACAGTTCCTTCTCGAGATTTCATCTTTCCATTAGGCAATTCCACCATTCCGTATGAAAGATGATACAAATCCTTTGCCCATTCCATTCCCAATTTTTCCAAGACCAATTTCAATACAGCAAAGTGATAATTTTGTTCATTGCCCACAACATAAACAAGCCTTTCAGAACCGAAATCATCGTGTCTTAAGCATGCCGTACCCAAATCTTGAGTCATATAAACCGAAGTGCCGTCTTTTCTCAACAGAAGCTTCTCATCCAATCCGTCTTTTGTCAAATCAATCCACACAGAACCGTCTTCTCGTCTATAAAACACACCTTGCTCAAGACCTTTGTTTACCAAATCCTTTCCCAACAAATAAGTTTCGGATTCATAGTAAACCTTATCGAAATCGATTCCAAGTTTATTGTACGTCTCATCAAATCCCGCATAAACCCAAGCATTCATTTGTTTCCACAAATCAACAACCTCAGCATCTTTTTCTTCCCATCGCTTCAACATTGCTTGTGCTTCCAATAATATTGGTGCATTTTTCTCGGCTTCTTCCTTTTCCATACCATTTGAAACCAAGTTTGCAATTTCTTCTTTATAAGCTTTATCAAAAGCAACATAGTATTTTCCGACAAGGTGATCGCCTTTCATTCCACTGCTTTGCGGAGTCTCTCCATTGGAAAACTTTTTCCATGCAAGCATTGACTTACATATATGAATACCTCTGTCATTTACCAAATTGACTTTCTTAACCGCATAGCCATTTGCTTTAAGTATTTCGGCAACAGACCATCCCAAAAGATTGTTTCTTATATGTCCCAAATGCAAAGGCTTATTCGTATTAGGGGAAGAGTATTCGACAACAACAGGTTTATCTTCCCTTATCGGACTATAACCAAATGTTTCGCTCTTATAATTTTTCAACAAGAAGTTTTGCCAATACGAATCGGCGACAACAAAATTCAAAAAGCCCTTGATAACATTAAAACTTTCAATCCATTGAGTCTGACTTACAACATAAGCACCCAGCTTATTTGCAAGCTCAACCGGATTTTTCAATCCGCACATCTGCATAAACGGAAAGACAACCAAGGTGAAGTCTCCTTCAAATTCTTTTTTTGTTGCAGAAAGAGCGATCTTGTCAACCGCAATTTCAACTCCGAACTCTTTATCGAAAGCCTCCGAAACCAAGTTTCTGATTATAGAATCTATCATTTTTCAAACTATTAAGCACATTTACTTTGCAAAGGTACAAAAAAACGTTGTTGTATTCAAGAAACAATTAAAAAAAAACGCCGTTTCACACAAATGAAACGGCGTTATGTTTTTATTGAAACTTGATTATTTTACAATCAATTTTCTTGTTATCACACAGTTTTCTGAATATACTCTTACGAAATAAGCTCCGTTTTGCAAATCTGCAACATTTACAGTTGTTTGATTAGCTCCTACAGTAGCATTTTCGTAAACCTTTTGTCCCAATATGTTAGTTACTTCAATTCTATCTATAGAAGAAGATGATGTAACAGTAACTTGAGTCTTTGCAGGGTTAGGATAAACGTTCAAAGTTGGGATATTAACATCTTGCAATCCCAAAACGCCTTCAGCAGTGAATCTTATAGCAACTGTTGTTCCAACTTCCTCGTTTGCATTCAAAGGAACGATGAATATTCCGAACAAATCAGCTTCTGCAGTTGCGAAATCGATATAATTTGATTGGTCTTCGAATCTTATCATATCAGGATTAGATTCCAATAATTGAAGAACTTGTTCATCAGTATAGTCTTCTATTCCATAATATACAGCAAAGTAGAAATAAGCTGTTTGATCGTTCATTGTAGTTTCATAAGTAGCAACGCCATCAACAACTTCTAAATCAACAGCAACTTCAGCCAAGCCTGTACCACCTGCAGTCAAAGTTGTAAATGTTGCAGCAGGAGCAATAGAAGCAATTTCATCATTTGCATTGTAAGCAAGTGCATAAACCTTATAAGTTGTTCCCATTGCAAGACCATCAAGAGAGCCTTCAAGTGTTGTATATACTTTATCGTCTTCTGCTTCCAAATAAGTTTGCATGTCAGCGTCAGAAGTAATATTTTCAGCTGCTAACTCTTCATCGCTGGCTATCATATAGTAGTAATAAGCCGTTTGATCGTTTGGAACGAATGAAATATACGCACTAAAAGCTGTTATGTCAGAAACGGTAACTGCAACTGCAGCCGTACCTTCTCCACCAAGAGAACTTGTTGTTACAGATTGAGAAACAAGATCTGAAGCAACACCATCAGCATTATAAGCTATAGCATAAAACGCAAGAGTCATATTTGGCTCCAATCCATCTATCGTTCCTGATAGAGGAGTATAGACATTTGATTGTGTACTCAAATATGCCATAATCGAATCATTGTTCCATTGAGCCTCAGTCAACATACTTTGATCCATAACAATGTATTTGTAATATGCAGTTTGGTCATTTGGAGTAATAGAAGCATAGAAACTGAATGCTGTAACGCTATCTGCAGGAATGTCGATCGTTACCATAGCATCACCGCTTCCGCCTAAAGATTCTGCAGTGAAAGTTTCTTGGAACAATGCCACAGATTCGTCAGCAGCAACACCAACTGCATAAACAACGTTTTCAGCACCAGGTATCATGTAATCGCCATTCAAAGTTAGAGTTTGAACACCTGTAGCAGGTGCATCAGCATTTTCGGCAAGCATCATAACAACTTCAGCCTCGGTAGCCGTCATGCCAAACATTTCAAAGAGTGCAAGATACTCTGCAACAATACTTGGATCTGCAACAAGGTAGTAATATGCTGCTACTTCATCGTTAGGAGTGAAAGTAACCTCAACAGACAAAGCTTCAATCGTTACTATATCTATATCGATTGACATAGCCTTTGTTTCATTTGGAACAAGCTTTTTAAGGTTGCTTGGATCCAAATTGCGAGAGTTTAGCTTAAACTCTTTTTTTGTTTCTTTGGCAACATCCAAACGATGAGCCGCGATTTGACTTTGTGCAAATGCTCCGATTGTCATAACAAGAGCAAGTGCTAAACTTAAAAATTTCTTCATATCTTTTTTTTGTTTAATTGATTATATTACGCCTTTAATTGAAAAAACAGAAACGACCTTTTACAGTCGCTTCTGTTTAAGACATTAAATCAAACTATCTTGATTATTCAACGATTAATTTCTTAGTTGCAACGCCTGCTTCAGTGTACATCTTAACGATGTAGTTTCCTGTAGCAAATTCTGAAGTGTTTACTTTGATTGAGTTAGCGTTTACATCGCTTGCAAACACAACTTGACCCAAAACATTGATAACTTCAACTCTGTCAACTGTAACAGAAGAAGCCAACATTACTTCGCTCTTAGCAGGGTTAGGATAAACGTATGACAAAGAGTTCAATTCAACTTCTGACAAACCAACACCAGAAACTTTAGGGAAGATGAACATATCTAATTCTGCATTCCAAGCAGCAGAAATAGTCATCCATTCGTATGATGTTCCATCCGTTGTTGAATAAGAATAAGACATATCTCCAGATGAACAGCCGATCTCTGTTGAAGCTATAATAGAGAAATTTCCTCCCAAATAACCATCTGCAGTAACTGTGAAAGGAGCCACTTCAATTACAGCAAGGAAATCTGAAGCATTTACAGGAGATGCGAAATCAAATTCTACCAAATCAAATGTAAAGTCAGAACCTTGAAGATCTGTTTGAGGTAATACATCTGTTGTAGATTCTTTTCTTGCCAATTCATTACCATCCATATCAACCACCAATGCAGCAATTGGATCTGAAACTCCCTCTTCAAGAGGCAAATTAGTCATTACTGCAGCAATACCGGTAACTTGGTAATTACCTGTGTATCTTTGACCATACATCAAATCTTCATAAGCATTTGTTCCGGTTATCGCATAATACATTTGAGTCTGTCCTGATTGGTCAGTACCGAAATAAGCAACAGGAGCGTCAATGCTTGCACAATCATTGAATGATTCAGGGTAAATAACAGAACCACTCTTAGCTCCACCTAAGAAAGTTCCCTTTACAGGTTCTGCTCCGTTGTAAACTTTTTGAGCCATCAAGCCCATTGATAGTCCCAATGCAAGGACTGAAAGAATAATTTTTTTCATAAAATTAATGTTTTTAATTGTTAATTCATTATTACTTTGTTTTGCAAATATACGACTTTTGTTTGATTTGACAAGATATTCGCATTATTTTTTTTGAACTTTATGCGTTTTACTCTTTATCAAACTTCAATCGTCATAAACCACATTTTCCAACGTGCATTCCGCATTCAAAATTCACAACTGATAATCAGAGCGTTACTCTTTCTTTGTTTCAGCCGAGCGAAATCAAGAAAGAATCCGACGAATTCAAGAAAGAATTTTCTGAAACAAAGATTCGTTCTCAACGATTCTTTCAAAGCGTTTTTTGCTATCTTTGCCACACAAACGCATATCTTAAAACGTATATACAAAATGAATATAGAACTTATTGAAAAGGCTTGGGCGGACAGAGAGTTATTGAAAAACGATTCCGTAAAGCAGGAAATAATGAATGTAATCGCCGATTTGGACTGCGGAAAACTGAGAGTGGCAGAGAAAATCAATGGCGAATGGATTGTAAATCAAAGTGTAAAAAAAGCAATCATACTTTACTTCCCTTTATGTGGAATCCAAC
>DEPP01000049.1 GCA_002358835.1 Bacteroidales bacterium UBA3389 | reverse complement strand
AGCCGTTCTTACATGTATCATTCTCTTTATTTCACCTCGATTTTTCGGACACTCGTTCAACAATCTCAAAGACATACCTTTTGCATCTGCTTGCATAATGTCGATATACTACATCGTGAAATTCCTTGAGCAATTGCCTAAGATAAAAATCTCAACCGCAATTATGCTTGCACTCTCTATTGCTTTTGCAACTTCGATTCGAGTAGGAGGGTTGTTGATGATTGCATATTTCGGATTATTTGCAATCATCTACTATATATATAAGAAAGAGGAATTGAAGCCTGTGTTTTTCAAAACTCTGCTTTGGTCATTGGGTATATGTGTTGTTGCATACGTTCTGACCGTTCTTACATGGCCGTACGCAATCGAAGGACCTGTGAAAAACGTTTACGATGCCTTCACCAATATGAGCAAGTTTGAAATTTCCATAAAGCAGATTTTTGAAGGTAAAATGCAATTCTCAACCTCTCTACCTTGGTATTATTCTCCGAAATATATGCTTATAACAACTCCGATTGTCGTTTTGATAGGATTTTTGTTGAGTATGATTTTTGTACATCATAATCGCAAACAATGGTTCTTATATTTAGTGCTTTTCTTCACTGCATTGTTCCCGATTTGTTGGATAGTATTGGACAATTCCAATGTTTACGGTGGTTGGAGACATCTTTTGTTTGCATATCCTTCGATAGCGATACTTTCGGCCTTGGGAATAAACACCTTGATTCAACTGATAAGAAACCGTTATGCGAAATATGCAGTTGCACTTGCCTTTGTGCTTTTGTCAATCAATCCTTTGGCACACTATGTTCGCAATCACCCTTATGAATATGTTTATTTCAATGAATTGATTGGAGGAACTAAAAATGCGTATGGCGAATACGAGATGGATTATTACTATCATTCGTTGAAGGATGCGGCAGATTGGGTGAAGGAAAACGCAAAGAAAGATTCGCTTACAACGGGAGATAAAATCATTGTCGGTTGTTGGCATATACATCCTATGAGTTATTATTTCAAAGACAATACCGACAAATTCAAAGTCGAGTTTATCCGTTGGTCGGAGAGGGGAAACGTCGATTGGGACTATGCAATAATTTGCACAACCGGCATTTACCCCGAACTGCTTCGCATAGGAACATATCCTCCTAAGAATACAGTCTATGAAGTTAAAGTTGACGGCCGTCCTGTCTGCATAGTATTGAAACGAGATCAAAAATACGATTGGAAAGGCTTTGAAGCGGCAACCGCAAACGACTTTGCAAAAGCCGAAGAACTGTATAAAAAAGCTTTGATTGTCGATCCGATAAACGAAACGGCTGTTTTGGAGTTAGGCAATATATATATGAGCAGAGTGAAAACAGATACCTTAGGAATGAATTACCTTGCCAAAGCAAATAGGCTTTTAGACATTTTCATCCTTGCAAATCCTAATCACGAGATTGCAAACTATATGAAAGCACATTGCCATTATATGAACAAGGACATACGCTCTGCACTTGCCACATGCGACAAAATAATTTCCTACAACCCTAAATACGAGTCCTCATACATACTTGCATCACAGTTAAGACTGGTTTTGGGTGATTTGAACGGAGCAGAGAACTATCTGTTACGTCTTTTGAACGAGGGTGTGATAGGACAAGAATTGGTTGATATGTTGGTTCAGGTATTCCAATTCCAAGGTCTTGACGAATCAAACGCATATATGAAGTTATACACATTGTTGGCAGAATTCTATGAGAAAGAAGGAGATGACGAACTTGCCAAAGAATATTCCGATGCAGTAGAGACGATACGTCAAAGTATGTACGGAGTTCAATAATACCGAGTTTTGAACAGACAAAAATAAAATCGGGCGATGCTCAAACGGCACCGCCCGATTTTTGTTATTTGGAAATTGCTTTTTAGAATATGTATTTAAGACCAAAAGCAAAGCCTTTAGCGTAGAAACCTACTTCCGGCAAAACTTCCAATGCAGGTCTGTAATCCAAAGATATTGCCAAAGGAACGCTAGGTATCTTATACTCAACACCAACTATTGCTTCTACGTCAAGACCGAAAGCAGCGTCATGGTGTTCTGAAACTTTCCAAGAACCTAATCCTGCTCCAAATCCGTAATACAAAGTAAATCCGCTACCAAGGCTTTGATTCCATTCGTACAATCCTGCAACTTGGAATCCGTGATTGTGAAGGTGTCCTCTGAAGTCCAAAGATGTACCGCCGTTGTACTTTTTAACTTGAAGACCGTAGTCGAAACCACCAACTACACCAACACCCCAACCTTGAGCATTAACACTTGACAAAGGCAATGCAGCCAATACTGCAAATACTGCCATAACTAAGAATTTTTTCATCTTTTTTTGAGTATTTAATTAAACATTAAGTGAATTCCATTGCAAAGATAGAAAAAAATATTCTGATTACAGGGCTTTGACCAAACAAAGATTCATTTTTCTGATTCTTTGTTTCATTTTGCTGAAATCAAGAAAGAAAAAATTAAAACAAAGATTCATTTTAGATGCTTTTGTTGTTGGGAAATTTTGTCGGTAATTGAATTTATTATATATTTGTAGGCTGAAAACGCAAACAAGAAAAAAAGTAAAGAAAGAAAAATGTAAAGATATAAAAACGAAGTAATATATAAATAGATTGAGCTTTAAGCTCTTATTCTTCTTATTTGAAAACCGCCAATTTTCAAAATGCCTAAAAGAATAAGTAGTTGAAGGTTCGCGTCTTAGGGCGTGAACCGTTTTGTGCTTATTTTAGGCGTGGGTTCTTGGCGGTACCTCAAATG